>NZ_JBGSQZ010000060.1:0-5882 GCF_041737865.1 Chamaesiphon sp. | reverse complement strand
TTCGCTCTATAGATTTCCGAGTCTATTCGGCGTGGGCAGATAAGGAGTTATCTCTGAGTTTGAGAAGAAGGACTTTCACCTTCATTCCTCGGACAGTTCAAGCCTGTACGTTGCTACATGTATAGTAGCCAGCTTGGATTACTTATGTACGGACTGTTTACCGCGATTCACTAATCAACGAATCGCACAAGTAGCATCTGCTAGCTTCGTGGCAATATGTAAATACAAACGATCGAGATTAAATACTGATAACTAACCTGTCTAACTCATCGAGAGCTGTCTCAAAGTCATCGTTGACAATCCGACGATCGAATTCATGTTGAGCGGCGATTTCTACTGTCGCTTGCTCCAAGCGACGAAAAATTGCCTCGGCACTGTCAGTACCACGATCGCGAATCCGTGCTTCAAGGGTTGTCAGATCCGGTGGTAAGATAAAAATTCTCAGCGCATCAGGAAAGATTTTGGCAACTTGTCTGGCTCCGGCTAATTCGATTTCGAGAATTATCGATTTGCCTCGATCGAGTTGTTCGCGGACTGGTGCCGTCGGCGTACCATAATAATTACCTGCAAACTCCGCCCACTCGATCAGTGCTCCAGTGGCGATCGCCTGCTCGAATCGATCGCGGGTATAGAAATAGTAGTGAACACCCTCTACCTCACCTTCACGGGGATATCTGGTGGTAGCCGAGACCGACAAATATAGTTCGGGATGTCTGGCTAATAAAGCTGCGAGCAATGTCCCTTTACCGACACCACTAGGCCCAGTTAAAACTATCAGTCTGCCCGTCATAGCTAGTTGGCGATCGAATTTGAACTAATTGGCATTGTACTCTCGATCGATGACTTCGCGATCGAAAAAAGATTAAGCCGTAGCCACATAACGATGCACGATCGATAATTCGTTGCTGGGAACAGTGGAGATACAAGCCCGAACGGGATTTTCATGCCCTTCGATGGCCACTCTACAGACATAGCAAACACCTCTCAAACAACTAGTCGGAATCGAGACTCCAGCTCGCTCGGCAACGTTGAGCAATGGCTCGCCTGGTTCAGCAGTGACGGTGATGCGATCGGGCAAAAATATAACGGTGACAGACATAGGTTTATTCAATTAATTGATAATTGATAATTGATAATTGATAATTGATAATTGTCGATTCTCCCCAATTAAAGAGATTGCAACATGTCAGGAGTCAGCATTCCGGTTTGGAGATGGGATCGTTCGATCGACTCGATCTGTGGGATACTGCCGATCAAAAACTGGAGCGAGGCTCCAGCTTCGCTCCAATTGCTGGCACATGCTCGGAGCGGCTTACCCGTGAGGTTGGAGAACCAGCCCGCGAGAAAACCCGCCTCTAGACTAAAGGAACGGTAGGTGGGATTGGGTTCGACAGTTGTACCACTATTGATGCCAGAGTTGGCGATCGTCACTACTACAAGTCCCCGCTCGGCTAAACTAAAATCGACAGAGGGTTTGCCTAAACCATGAACTGCCCAAACCGATTGGACATTCACAAAAAATTCACTGGCGATCGTGGAGAGGATCGGCTGGCGATAATATTTCACCATATCCTGTACCATGCGATCGCCAAAAGTTTTGCCCCAGTTATCGCCAAAAGTATACAGAGCTAAATAGGAAGCTTCTCCCGCTTCCACCCGCAAGATTTTGGGGATACTGCGTAATAGTACTTCGGGGATGGCAATCAAGCGATCTCCATGCCGAGTAGACAACAATCCCGAAGCAGGATGGGATTTGACATAGCCTTTAGGATTAAAGCAATTTGCCGGAATAGAAATGGTAGATTCAGTCATGATTGAAACATTAAGAGCTAGAAATCGAGATCTAATTAAACATTTTGCTGGCTATTTTAATTAGACATAATTATGTTTTGACCAAGTTTAAAGTAAGGTTTAAATAAGTTAGCCTGTTCTTTGGGCAGCTCGACACAAATTGAATCTAATACAAATTGAACGCCATAATAATGATGCAAACCCATCGCTTGCAGCACACTTTTCTGCCAATATAAGAACCGCTCCTTTAACATCTCCTCATCTTGTAATAGCATTCCGAGCGCGTAAGATCTCAAAGCCAAAGTCAGATCGCGGCGACAATACTCGACTCTGGCTTCATCCATTGCGCGATCGACTGGAACGGTTTTACTTTCCAAAATTAGTGTCATCGCTCGATCGATAATCGATTTTTCACTATTCTGGACTGCCAGATAAGCTTCTTTGCGCTCTGCCCAAGAAAACATGGCGTGTTCCAAATTGCGGAGATCTTGCTTATTTGCATAAGATCCATCTGCCCCTTCGACCAGTGCTTCTAATAACGTAATCATTTGTTAACTCCATCTAAATAAAACATAACTTGTCCCAATTTGACACTCGGAACAGAGTGCCAACTCGATGAGCTATCCCGATCGACTTTTGGCTGCGATCTTTAATTTCTAGAGACATCAAAAGTCCGAACCATTGGGCTGGGATTTGAGCTTTGTTGCCCTGTGGCTGGGGAAAGCTGCCATTTCACCTGTCCGAGTAACTCGCCCACCGTGGCGATCGATGAATGCTGGACATGACTGACTGAGCTAGTCCGAGCAACTACGATCTTTGAGATTGGTTGAGTGATGACTGGGGGAATTTGCCATTGCACCAGATCGAATAACTCACCCACTGTCTCAACGAATGGATCTTTCGGCTGGATTACTAATTCTGCCGCGATCTCGACAGACCCGCTCCCCAGCCGATTGTCAGCGTTACTTGGGCGGACGGGATCTAAGACGATCGATCTAATCGATCTAGCAGGACGTTTTTTCGGTCTGAAGACAGTCCGAATTAGTCTCAAGATCGATCGAATCAACCGAATTAAAGGATGCCTTTTTAACTTTTGATGTTTGCGGCTGCTCATACTGTACTTGCGTCGATCTCTAGTTCGGATTCGGCTGGAAATTCGCCAGCTTCAAAACGTTCGGCTATTTCATTGGCATTAGCCCCAGCAGTAATCCAAAATTCAGCAGCTTGAATGCGGTCTTCGGAACCGACCAAAAAGCGGCAAAAATCATTACCCATCGCATAGCACTGGATTTCGGTACTACATAGATTTTGCTTGAAAGCAACGCTAAAAAAGCCAGCTAACAATCCTGAATACAGATGACAAACTGGTTTGCCGACATATCCGAGCGATTTGGCTACTGCCGAATCATACAAATCGATATAGAAAAAACCACTTTCCCGACCACTGAGATTGGGAGACCAAGTACCCCATCCCTGTGCTGTAAATGGCCACCACCAAGTTTCCAGCGCGAAGGCAAGATTGGTCGTTTCGATCGTCAAGTTGTAAAACTCTTTAAACCAAGACTGAAACAGCACGGCATCTTCCTTGCCCCACTCAAACCCAATCTGATAACACAACCATCCTGCTGCGTCACCGACTTCGTGTTCTAGCCCCTTTAACAAAGAGACAATGAAGTCCTCTCCGACTAGTAAATTGCGCTGATGATGGTAGTCTTCAATCAGCCCCTGCTCCACATCAAAGTTGAAGAATTTGGAACGACTGTAATGAGCCGAGCCTTGACCAGAGCGAGCTAAAATCCGACGATCCTGGGAAACTTGTCTTTGAGCTTGAGATATCATAGTATAACTTTGTTGTGACGATCCTTTATAACTAACGTGACGAGAATGCAGAGCCTGTGCGATCGACTGGTAGCCAGCTACACTTAGTTAACCCAACTTATCGATCGTTATTACTATCAATTTCACTTTCTGGAGAAATTAGCCGCAAACTTGCTGCTGGCATCCTTCATTTTTTCTAGAGCCGATCGCATCACCAGTTTGCCAGCCTCTACCAGTACCTCCCCAGTCATCGGGTGAATCAGCGTCTGCTTGGCTTTTTTGCCAATTTCTTGTTCTAAATCCTGCTCTGACTCAACGAAGGTTCCAGTGGGCAACTCAATGACGATCCCATCGCCGATAGCACGGGTTTGACAGGCTAGCCGCGCACCAGGACGATCGATCTTGGTAAACTGAAGTGTCATCTGTTCTTGCTGTGTCGGTGCCGTCAGCGCATCCGCACCATTAATGATAAAAAAGTGGCAAGAAGCACACATGCCCTGTCCGCCACAAATTTGATTCACCAAGATATCGTGTTCCCTAAATACGGACAGCAGGGTAGAATTGTGCTCTGCTGGCACTTGCTTACCGTCAATACTTATCGTAATTGTTGTCATGGGATCGTGATTTGGTTGTGGTTAGGACGTAGCTAGAAGATTCTTTGCTGATGGCGAGAGATTGGAATTCTTTAAGGTCGTGCGATAATCAACAACAATTCGTTCGCATTCTTCAACAAACATCATTACCCAGACCTGCAAACTTTGGATATCTTCATCTGTTAATTCCCGCTCTAAGATATTAGCCTGACAATCGATTTTGCTGAAGTGATCTGCCGACCAGTTCGCAATAAATGGAAACTCATCAACGATCCGAGCGTGTGTCTTGCGCCAGTAGTTACCCTGAGCTAAAGGGCCAAAGTAGTTGTTACTAATGGTGACGATCTCTTCCAACCCAGCGAGCATCATTTTCCCTGAGATCGGCTGTCCTAAAAGTTTAGCGGCTGGCTGACGGATGAGTTGAGCGACAGATCCTGTTGGCTTGCCTAGTGGCTCACTCGTCAGATTCTGCCGAGTAGGTAGATCTGTCTTTCCTAGTGGCTGAAGATCGGAATGCTCGGAGATGGTTTCGGCTAATTTCTGCAATAGTTGATTTAAACTACCATTTTTGCCGATTACGTCTGTCAAACCACAAGTTTTTACTAGTTGGCGAAAAGAATCAATAATTATTCCTTGTGAAGAGAGCAGTACGATCGGTAGCGACGTCTGAATTTTGTGACATTCTTGGGCAATCTCCGAGTAACTGGATCTATCTATTTTTCCCAAAATTACTAATTGTGGTCGTTCTCGCTCGATACTTGCCAAAAGTTCGTGATAACTTTTGGCAACCTTCATGCCAACTTGAAATTCGCGATTGATGGTAGATCGGATTCGATCGATCTCTAGGGGATCTGATTCCGCTAATAGAACGCGGATCGTCGGTAGCTCGGCATCTAGCATATTTTTGATTTCAGTACTGGTAAGCATCTCTTTCTATTTGACAGGGATCTAGAGATTAGTCAGGTTTCTAGTGGGGAGGGCGGGTTCGTTTAATATCGAACAGCGCAACCGCAAAATCGATAATTTCTAGCATAAACCCGCTCCTACGATTTGTATTATTGAAGTTCCAGATACATCGATCGAGCTGTATGGATCTGTAGATGGCTTTGTTTATGCTAGAAATGCTGGCTTAATACAGTCATCTGCCCATCAAACCCGCCCGCCCCACCAGTATCTGTTTGATGCTCCAAAGATCTCAAATGGGTTCTATAAAAGTAGTAAGTGCCGATCCTACAGCGTGTGTATCTCTAAATTATGCCCAACTACTTGAACTAGATCGCACTTCAATCGCGATCTATGAACAAATATAACTTTTGGCTCCATATCCTCCTAAATGACCAGCTACTCCCTAGCCTAGATGTCTAATCTGACGCTAGTAAAGGAGTAAGTGAGTTTGGGTTCGTATCGGGCTTACTTGGCACCAGCCGTAACGCAAACTCGATCGATCTATGTAGGCGCACCAATCAATCGAGTGAGCTTTTATACCAGACTAACCTGAACTATCAAAATAATTTATTTATAATTTATTTATAATTTATTTATAAACCCCGTCTAACATGAAACCCGTAGTTTCTCTTCTTCAGGATCGAGGTGATTTTTCACCCATAATCGATCGGCAAGAGAAATAGGCGATCGATTGATACGATGCTGAAAATCATCAACAGCTCGAATTAAATCGCT
>NZ_JBGSQZ010000050.1:0-34319 GCF_041737865.1 Chamaesiphon sp. | reverse complement strand
GATGAAGATGTGGTGTCGGTAAATTGGGCGACGGTGGTTGATTCATCCTCGACTAATGAGAGCCATTCCGATGAAGATGTGGTGTCGGTAAATTGGGCGGCGGTGGCTGATTCATCCTCGACTAATGAGAGCCATTCCGATGAAGATGTGGTGTCGGTAAATTGGGCGGCGGTGGTTGATTCATCATCGACTAACGATCCCCATTCCGATGAATTATTTGGCTCGATCGATGTGGGTACTAATTCTACATCGCCATCAGTCCAAGCGGCTAATGCTGATGATACCTCACCACCAACAGAACGATCGCCACCGACGATCGCGATTTGGGCTTGTTGAAAATTGGTCAAAACGATCGGGGCTAGCTCTAGGACTCTGGCTGGATAGCGTTCTAGAGCAGCTAGAGTACTCTTGGCAATTGCGGCAATACCTGGGAGGCTATAAGAACCACCCAACTCTAATAAGAATTCGGCGAGTGAATTGAGACTATCATGCACCCGCTGGGTATTTTGACTGGCGATCGCTGTAGCTAGATCTTCGAGATCGTGAGGGATACTGTCGGTAAAAATCGACCCGATCACATCAAATCCTAGTTCGGCGGCGGTGGGTAGTGGGGTATCGCGCCCAAAGAAGTCGCCCAAATGAGTCTGGAGTCTGGCAAATAGTTCGGCTGTGCGTTCGAGGGTAGCTGCTTCATCGTAGGGAACGCCTGCGAGTAAGGCACTCAAGGGGTCGTACAAGCAATCATAGCCCTCCATCAACAGTAAACCTAGTTGAGGGTCGATTTCTAGTTCGGGCGGATAGAGAGCCTGGAAGACGTCTTCTAGGTGATGGGCGATCGTTTCGATCGTTTTGAACCCACAATTGGCGGCACCACCTTTGATGGTATGTGCCGCCCGCATCAGGGTATGGACGCGCTCGATCGTTTTGGTTTCTACCAGACTGTATAGTGTTTGCTCGATCGTTTGGAGCAATTCCGCCGCTTCGATCTCAAAATATCGATCGAGTGACTCTTGAAAATCTAGATCGTCGGTCATAAGTGGTGGATGGTGGATGGTGGATGGTGGATGGTGGATGGTGATTCGCACTCCTTGGCTTTGACTCGATGGGTTTAGCGATCCAAGACAGCGAATCAAGACAGTGGATGGTTGGTGGTGAGATCGGAGTACCTTAGGTACTCATCCTTTTTAAAAAGGATGCTAAAGAGAACGCGCAAGCATTCAAATCTAATCACTGATTCACCATTCACCATTCACTCCCTAATCAACCTTAAAGCGACTCACACTCGTCTCCAACACTTGCGAAGTGGTGAGTAACTGTTGGCAAGATTCGGAAATCTGAGTCGCGCTGTCGGAGGTGAGATTGGCGATGGTAGCTACGTCAATCATGGCTTTAGTCAGTTTGTGGGATTGTTTGGTTTGATTACCAGCAGAGAGACTGATGGCTTTGACTAGTTCACCGATCTGACTGGTAGCAACGACGATCTCGCTCAAGCTTTGGCGGGTTTCATTGACTAGATTTGTCCCCTGTACGACTTGGGCGATACCGATTTCCATTGCTTCGGTGACGTCGTTGGTGTCGATGCGGATTTCATCGACTAGGCGTTCGATTTCGGTGGTGGCATTTGCCGACTGATAGGCAAGGGAGCGCACTTCGTCGGCGACTACTGCGAAACCTTTACCATATTGTCCGGCGCGGGTGGCTTCGATCGAAGCGTTGAGCGCGAGCAGGTTGGTTTGGGTAGCAAAGTTTTCGATCAGGTTGACTACTTTGGAAATCTTTTGGAAGGTTTCACCCAGACGCTTGATTTTTTTGGCGGTGGTGGATATGGTCGATCGAATCTCTAGGATCTCTTCTACGGTATTTTCCATCAGCGCGTCACCAGTTTGGACAGTGCGGTTGGCTGATTGGACGACTAGTTCGACTTTTTGAGCTAAGTCGGCGACTTCTTGGCTGGAGGCTGCCATCAAGTCTACCTGGATCGAGGCTCGATCGAGCTGTTCGAGTTCTTGTTGGGCTTGGGCGGAGAGATTATTTACCAGGATGTTGTTTTCGCTGGAGGTGCTACTGACGCTGACGGCGGCTGTCTGGACTTGGCGTACCAATTCTCGCAAGCTTTGAATCGTGGTATTGTAGCCATCGGCGATCGTGCCGATCTCGGTTTCAGATAGGGGCGCACGGACGGTGAGGTCGCCTCGGAAGGAGGGGCTAATCGCTTTGAGGACTTTGAGAGCCTCTTGCTCTAGTTCTTGGCGAGTAGCGCGTTCTCGATCGACGCTCTGCGATAGTTCGCGTTCTTGGGTGCGGACTCGCTCTAGGTATTCGGATAGTTGTAGGGCGGTACCGATTTGCATGGCGACTTGCTCGATCACTGTGCGTTCGGAGACATCCCAGACGCGGGGAGCGTCGTTTTGATAAACTCCCAATAATCCCCATAAGGTATCGCCGATGAAAATCGGTGCCAGGATATATGCCCTGGCTTGATATTTTTCGAGGGATTGCACGTAGCAATCAGAGAAGTCTTGAGTGTAGATATCATCGATGGCTGTGGATTTTTCACCTTTGGCATACTTACCCCCCTTGTTAGTTTTGAGATAAGTATCACCCTCGGTGTTGTCTATTTGCCCCCATTTGCGGAGGACGCAGCGATCGTTATTGGTGCGATCTCCGCTGAGGATTTCATCTTTGGGCTGCTCGACGAGGAGTGATACCCAGCCACTCCCAACGGCTTCGGCGACGACTTGACCGCTCCAGTCAGGGTTAAACTGATAGACTACAGCTCGATCGGCTTTAGATGCTTGGCGGATTTCTTGGACAACACTGGTAAAGACATCATCGACGACTAGAGATTGCCGAATTTTGTCGGCAATCCGATTGATGGTTTGTTCTTGCTCGGCGCGTTTTTGGAGTTGTTTGATATAGTCGATTTGCTCCATCGCAATCCCGACTTGTAGCCCCATTTGGCGGAGGGTTTCGATTTCTTCTTCTTGCCACTTGCGGACGCCAGAGTTTTGATAAGCACCAATCAGTCCCCACAATTTGCGATTTGCGCCAAAGATCGGCGCGAGCATATACGCTCTAGCTTCAAATTGTTCGAGCAGTTGGACGTGGCAAGTTTGGTGTCCGACAGTGTAGATATCATCTACAGCAAAGCATTCACCATCTTTGTAGCGTCCGCCTTCAGTCCGTTGGAGGAAGGTATCTTGAACGATATGGACGGTTTCGATTAAGTCAATCCAACCAGGTGCAGCGGATTCGGCGATGAATCGCCCACTCCAATCAGCATCGAATTGATAAATTGCCAGCCTGTCACTACAGAGCAGTTTGCGCCCATCTTGAGTGGCAACTTGGAAGACGGTTTTCTCATCTTTGGCACTGCGGAGCCGCTCTTGGAGTTTGGACAGTCCCCGCTCGCGTTGGAGCCGTTCTTCCATTTTCTTGGTCTGAAACTGAGCCAGGCGGCGGCTGGTGGTTTGCTGAATCGGGAAGCCAAAACTTTTGGCATAGTCAAGCATGGCTTGGAGTTCGGACTCTTGCCAGTTGCGCGCGCCAGAGTTTTGGTAGACACCGAGCATCCCCAATAATTGGTTATTTTTCAAGACGGGGACAATGATGTACGCCTTCATTTGCAGCGGTTCGAGGGATTCTAATAAGCAGCGATCGAATCCTTTGGCGGCGATATCATTAACGACGTAATAGGGCTTGTAATTCTCGTTGTTAATTGAGTAATCCAAATCTAGCGAGTTACCCGCTTTCGCCCAGCTGACACCGACAGATTCGGCGATGACATTACTACTCCAGTCAGGATTGTAAGCGACGACCATCGCTCGATCGGCTTGCAGATTGTGGCGGATCTGGTCGAGTGTAGTCTGCATCACTTCCTGGGCTTCAACCTCGATCGCGGCTAGCAAATCGCGGCGTTGGGATAATTGCAGTAGAGGTTGATTGGGCTGGACTGCCAGTGTGAGTTCGAGGGATAATTGCGACAAGCAAGCAGTTTCCGCTTCCGACCAGGTGCGGGGGCGATCGCATTGGTGAACGACCAATAAACCCCACACGCGACCCAAGCTATAGCTATCGGTGGCTGCGGAGTAACCGTTAATTAAAATCGGTACGGTGACAGTCGCCTGCACTTGATACTGGTCTAAAATTTGTTTTTGATAAGGGCTAGTTTCGCTATTAATCAAAGCCATCACCCGTTGGGAACGATCGTCGGTGAATTGCTCAAAGCCAAAGCCAATCTGGGGAATTTCAACATTTAGCGTCGGTGTCAAGCCGACTTGGACGGCCTCGGCGATCGCACGACCCGTACTCGCCCCAGTCAATTGATAAATCAGGACGCGATCGGCATTTAGTAATGTTTTGATCTCAGCAACTGCACTAGTGAATGCCGCCATCGGTGACGTAGCTTGTCTAATTCTAGTGGCAACTTGATAGACTCGATCGGCATCAATTCCTACAGTAGGCGTGGGAGCAGGAGTATTACTCGCAACTGTCAAAAATCCGGCTAATTCTCTCGCTTTGCGGAGATTTTGGCGGAGAGGTTCGGAGTTAGGATTATTGGAATTCTCTAGTTTAACTTGGGTATCTTGGAGAATCGATAATAGTTGCTGTTTGGCAGTAGTATTAGTCATAGCTCGATCTGGGTTGGCTGGTTGTTTGTCTGGTGCTGGGGGGACGGTATTGAGCAGTTCTGCTGCTTTATCTTGTCGCTCATCTGCCGAACCAAATAGATTTTTTAACATTTGTAATAATTTTAATTGCTAACTTTTTGTAACTAATCAATCGTAATTATCTCTAGTGGCACGTCATTCGGGGACAGCCACATCACTAACGGCACTGAGCGAATTAACTACTTGACGGAGATCGATAACTACCCGCGACTTTTGCTCGGCATCGATAAAATAACCAGCTAAAAATAATCTGATTCGATCGGTAAACATTGCCTCGCCAATCGGTAAAGATTGCTGGAGATCGTAAGTTTCGATCGTGCCGACTCGATCGATTAGTAGTGCTACGGTTTCGTTTTGCACCTGAAATAGCATACCCATTCCAGTCGAAACTTCAGGTGTATTGAGATAGCACGATCCGCCCATCAGATGAGCCAAATCTAGAACCCACGTAGCTTTACCTCCATAATTAATAATGCCCAATAGTGATTCATTCATTTGGGGAACTGGCAAGATTTCCGGTATTGAAATCTTAATCGTCGCCTGTAAATCGGCTAGGGGAATTAAGGCATTCAAACTATCGCCGATCGTGAAACCTAAAAATCGTTGATTATTTACACTCGCGTCGGTTTTCTGGATTAATAATTGACTGGCTCGATCTGGCGATCCTCGATCGATAACTTGATTCATAATTTATGGCTCATAATTAATAATTCATGAGATTGGTTCAACGGATTAATCGATTAACCGTCTGGATTAACGTTGGTTCATCTACTGCTTTGCTCAGATAAGCATCAGCACCACTCATATCGCCCCAAGTTCGATCGATCTCTTTATCCTTAGTTGAATAAATAACTACTGGAATATTTTGAGTTGCTACTTCCGCTTTGAGCTTGCGACATAGTTCAAATCCGCTTTCTCCTGGCAAAATCACATCCAGCACGATTAAATTTGGCTTAAAAGTTTTTAGTCTAATTTCTGCTTCTTCACCACTAGTTACCACCAGAATAGAAAATCCTTGCCCTTCCAAACATTTTTTAAGTTTGTCTGCTTCTAGCTTACTATCTTCAACAATCAAAATGTGACTCATAATTACCTACCTAAACCAAATTTATAGCTTATGTTTACAACTGACTCTGACTCGATTCTGAGCACCTTTTCAGAATATTCTCGATCGGATTAGATCGATCCTTACCATTCAAAATAATTATCGTATTTCTAGCTTAATTTTTTTTCATCTTGGATCGTCATGACTATCTACTTACACTAATATATTTTTCAATCATTTTTAGAACTGACTCCGACTCGACTGGTTTACCGAGAAAGCCAGTTGCACCGACCATTTTCGATCGCATTCGATCGATCAACCCATCCTTACCAGTCAAAATAATTACTGGGATATGTTTTAGACTCGGAGTTTTTCTGATTTGTTCGCATACTTCATAGCCGTTAGTAATTGGCATTAATAAATCTAGAAAGATAAAATCTGGTTTATTTCTAATCAAGCTCGGCATAATTTTGAGTGGATCTTGAACTCCATAAGAACGATAGCCATGCTCGGTCAGAATTCTCTCTAGAGATTGATAAATCAAGATGCTATCATCGATACAAGCAATCAAAGGTGCCTGCTTGACTGAAATCTTGTTAACGGAGCTAGAATTACTCATTTGCCCGCTAAAATTACCACTCAATGGATTACTTAGATCCGCAGGATTCGGCTTACTCAATCTCGATCTTGGTTGAGCTGATAAACTAATAAATCCCGATCGCAGTAATGGTAAAATGGTACTAGTAAAATCTAGTACAGATTGACGATTATTGAGGGCTAGACTGCGAAGAGAGCGATTGCCATCGATCGACAAAACGGTATGATGTAGCTCGGAATTATCGACTAATTGCGAAACTTCAAGCGAATTAGAAACAATTGCAAATAGACTAGGTGCGTATACCGCTAACCCTACATTCGACCATTCCTGCCACCTTTGAATCGATTTAGTCAGAATCGGCTCGATCTCCAGTAATGGTAATACTAGATTTAGTTGAGCATTGCCAGCTCCAGTCTGATGAAATTGATAAGCTAAACGATTACCACTCTGTTGACTAAATTGAATGATATCAAATAAGTTTTCAATTGTCATCCTAGCAACCAGATCGGCACATTGTTGACGATCGATCGATTCTTCAACTAATAGCTCTGCTAATATATTTGAATCTAACGAAGTTGTATGAGGATTATTGACTTGGGCTAGTTTTTCGGGTGGAAGATTTAGTTGAGCTAGACTCAGATTTCTCTGCCAGCAACTGAGTGGCTCGATCCCACCATCAACCCAGCCCAACCGTCCCAGCCGAAATGAGAACGTCCAATTTAGATTTGGAGCTACTTTAACAATGAGATTCCCACTCAGCGATTGAGATTTAATATCTTTCAAATGAAAGATCAAATCCTTAAAGCTAAGTCCTACCGATCTTTGACTACTTTGAACCATTCTGTTATACCAGTGTTTTACTGCAAATTCTCAGCGAGATGCTTATACCTTAAAAAGATGGATAGTTTGAGTAGCTTAGACTCACAACCGATCTCCTTAAAATCACCATAAAAATAATCTTTTACGGATACTCTATCAATATAAGTACCTGTACAGAAGTAATTACACACTGGCAATTCTCAAATCTTTTACTTGGAAGATGTTCAAGCAAAATCTTGTGTAATTAATTATGTCTAACTACTTACTAGGTACAAACAAGCGATCTGGATGCGATTGAGATCGCCGCTGGGATTTAGAGTCACTTTTTACACTCACATAGCTATTGTTCCCAAATTTCACCCAGAATAACAAAACGACTCTAAAGTTTTCAGTGCCGCTCGATCGACAAGTTATTTGAGTTGCTGCGTAGTCCTTTACCCCACCCCAGCCCTCCCCGATCGAAACCATTTGAGATCTTTTGAGAAGGAATCGATCTACAGATATTAGTGAGGATGGGCGGGTTTGTTCTGATTTGGTAATAATAGGCGAGAATTTTTAGCATAAACCCGCCCCTACGGGCGATCTATGAAAATGTATATGGCTCGATACTATAGATCTGTAGGGGCGGGTTTATGCTAGCCAATACCGAGTTTGCTGTTAGATGTTGAACGAACCCGCCCTACCCCACTAGCGGCGGTTTTATTCGGAGGTTCCCTCCGAATAAAAAAACCGACAAGAAAGAAGAACTCAAATGATTTCTATCAGGGGGTTGGGGGGTAGAGCAACATCGAAAATGAAATCTAGCCGACTCAAGTTCTAATCGTTTACCGATTTGCTTATCACGAGCCTTAAAGATATATATTGATGCAGGGTGCGATCGATCGAGGTATCCACAGCAGGTACCATCACCCAACACCCTACCAAATCGCACCTGTAAATAATGTGTCAGTTAAGTTGGCACACTCGAATACCGCACCACCAAGATTGGCATAGCTGAGATTTGCCCCAGTCAGATCTGCCCCAGCTAGACTAGCACCCGCGAGATTAGCACCGGATAGATTAGCACCGCGTAGATTGGTACCGTGGAGGATTGCCTTCGTAAAGCTAGCTTTTGTCAGATGTGCCCAAGATAGATCCGCCTTAGTCAAATTTGCTCGATCGAAATTAGCCACAGCCGCATAAACACTGACTAAATGCGATCGACTCAGCCGTGCTTGGGTAAAGTTGGCTCGATATAAGTGTGCCCCACCCAATTCAGCTTCAGTTAGGATCGCTTGACTCAGATCTGCATCAGCTAAATTAGTTTGAACTAAATCTGTATAACAAAGGGTAGCGCGATGTAAATTAATCCGATCGAGATCTGCACCCCGCAACCTCGCTGACGTGAGATCGATCGCGATCGCATTTACAGCAGCTAGATTGGCATCCCGCAGATCGACAGCAGTGAAATTACTACCCATCAGATTGGCATCTGCTAGATTGGCGCGGCGAAAATCGGCACCTGTCGCGCTAGCGGTAATGGCTTCGATCGATCGTAAATTTGCATCTACCAAATCTGCACCATCCAGGATCGCATTGGTGAGATTTGCCCCCCTCAGATTCGCGGCTATTAGTTTAGCACCACTTAAATCCGCTCGGCGCAAATTGAGATCGTGCAGATCCGCTCCACGGAGATTCATCCCGATTAATTTAGCATCGCTCAAGTCTGGCACTTCCACCCGACGCCACTCCAACCAGGCGACTGCACCACGCCGCAATACCTCATCCGCACTCACACCCATTTCCTACTCCTGCTTGGCTCGATCTGGAAATGGACGACCTGGTAAACTCTCCAGTGCAGCGAGAATTCCCGACTCAGCCGCCTTGATGTCCCGCTCCTCTCCACCCAGATAGAGCCGCCCAAACACGCCTACTGCCGAGATTTGGAGGATATTAATCGTTGCTGCCTTCTCCGCCTCATTCGCCGCGATGGCTGCGTATGCGGCTGGTTCTACTTCCAATACATACAGGGTTTGCCCTTCGAGGATCATATTACCCCGCCGACTGCGATTGATCATCTGGGTGTGATGGGCGGTAATATTCCGAATAATCCGACTCGAAATGACGCGTGGCTTGAGACAATCAGACTGACGTACTCCCAAATACTCCAAAATTGCACGTCCTGCGGCATGAACATCACCCTGACTACTAGCATGGATTTCCATCAATCCATACAATCGCTCGATGATTTGCACGCCTGGTTTTACCTGTGCAGATTTGAGCGCGATGTCCATCATCTGGTTGATTTCGACCCCAGGCGACACTTCGATCCACAAAGAGGAATCAGATGGCAATGGCAAAAAGCCCTGAGCCTCAGTACCCAAATATGCGGCATGTTGGCGTTGCAGGCGATCGATAAAAACGTAACTGCGGAGGTCGATTCCCAAGAATTTTGTTAGATTTGTCCAGTCATACCAGTATACCGTAGGTAGTGACTCGGAACTAACCCAAAGCTGTTGCCACGGCATGAGTCATATCCTCACCCTAAAAACCTCGTCTGGTTATAGCAAGATCTAGAGGGAAACTCCATGGAACTATCAACTATGGCAATCCTAAATGATTCATGAGATTTACATTGGCTCTGGTGCGTTACGCTTCGCGATAACACACCCTACAGTATTCTTACGAGGACTGCTACATCAACTATCAACTGTCAACTATCTACCCTTCTTCTTCCTTTCGTTCTAATCGTGCAACTCTACGATTGAGTCGGCGATGTTTGCGATCGTTATCTCCTACCTTCCGCTCGATTTCTGCCAGATCGTAATTCAGATCGTCAATGTAATTGCGGAATGAATTAAAACCATCACGGATTGCGATTACTACCGTACCTTCAATACTATCGACTCGCTGACGCAAGGAACCAATATCTTCACGGGTAGCATTCGTATTCTGTTTGACAGCAGTTACATCTTGCTTGACAGCAGTTATATCTTGCTCCATTGCAGCCAGATTTCGCTGTGTCACAGCCATATTTGCCTGGATCAGTTCGCGCAATTCACTGATTTGTGCTTCTATGCGATCGAATCTTTCTTCTGACATGTAAATTATCTCTTATTTATTTAAATTATACCAAGCCAGTAATACTAACTGATGAACTTCTCGCCAAGGTATTTGGTGCTCTTGGGCGAGCGCAGCGCAGTCATCATATTCAGGTTGAACATTGACGATCGAATCATCATTAACTAAATTATTACGCGCAACTTTTACCCGTACCGTTCCATATTTAGTCACGACAGATTGGATTTCTCTGGGTAGGATCGATCGAGTTTGTTGAGTGCGGCGGATACCTAATGTACTCGTCTGTTTAAAGATAATTTGTTCGCATTCACTAGATCGATCGCTTGGACAAATAACTGTGAGTAATATTCCCGATCGAGATTTTTTCATCCCAATTGGTTGGGTAAATACATCGACAGCCCCAGCTTTAAATAATAGATCGAAGATATAGCCGATCGCTTGAGGATTTAGATCGTCGATTTGGGTGGTTAATACTTCGATCGTTTCTAGATATTCTGGGCGCACGGGTGAGGATGCAACCAATGTTGTTTCAGTGCCCAACCATAGGCGTAAAATATTGGGAATTGGTAACTCGATCGTGCCTGCACCCAAGCCGATCTGTTGAAGCTGCATCGCTGGAGCTGTGCCAAATTCAGTCGCCATAGTGACGGCAATCGCCGCACCTGTAGGCGTGACTAGCTCTCGATCGATCCCATTGCTATATACTGGCACCTGACGAGATGAAAATAATTTGAGCACCGCCGGGACGGGTACGGGCAAAATCCCATGCGCCGCCCGAACTGTCCCGCCACCTGTGGGTAATGGCGAACAGTAGATTTTGGCAATATCCAGATAATCCAAGCCCAAACAGGTACCGACGATATCGACGATCGCATCTACAGCCCCGACTTCATGAAAATGCACCTCAGATGGGTCGATGCCGTGCACCGCGCCCTCAGCGATCGCGAGTTGACGAAAAACGTCCAAACTCCATTGTGTCGCCCTAGCGGGCAGATTTGCCGCACTAATCAGCTTTTCGATTTGGGGGAGATTCCGTTGGGGGGTATCGTAATGATGGTGATGATGATGGTGGTCGGAATTGGCTACAATGCTAACTGGTGTGGGATGATGGTCATGGTCGTGGTTATGTTCTCGCTCCTCCACGGGAGCTGCACCAACGCTCACTGGATGAGGATGGTCGTGGGGATGTTCGATCGATGAATGAATCGCCGTCAGATCTACGTGTACTTTGGTAGCAATTTGCCCGTTATGATGAACTTTTTCCGCCCAGAGCTTGTACTCAGTAGCAATGCCCAATCGATCGAGCTGCGAGTTTAGATATGCTACAGGTACGCCAGCATCGACTAATGCACCCAAACACATATCGCCAGCGATTCCAGTTTGGCATTCTAAATAGGCGATTTTAATCATTTGAGAATTAGAAATTGGGTTGCTGATTTAACGATTAATTGCAATTAGTACCGATCGCACAGATGTCGGCTAATAATCTAATTATCTAACCGTTTGGCGAATAATTGCTACGCCGGAGCTTCGATCGCACCTACGAATACCTGCTCCAACACAGTATAGAGATCGATCGCTACTGACTCTCAACGCTGTCAACTATCAACTATCAACTGTCTAAACATGGCTACTATCTACGAAGTTCACCCTCAGACACCGCAGACAAGACGGATCGATGAGATTGTGGCGGCATTGAGCAATGGTGCGGTGATGCTCTATCCCACAGATACAGTGTACGCGATCGGCTGCGATCTCAAATCAAAGATTGCAGTCGATCGAGTCCGTCAGATCAAGCGGATGTCTAATGACAAACCTTTGACTTTTTTGTGTCAATCTTTATCAAATATTTCGGAATATGCCAACGTCTCCGATCCCGCCTATCGGTTGATGAAACATTTGATTCCTGGTACTTACACATTTATTTTGCCAGCCACTAAACTCGTCCCCAAACTCGTCCAAGATCCCAAACGCAAAACTACTGGAATTAGAGTACCCAAACACACCCTCTGTCAAATCTTGCTAGAGAACTTAGGCAACCCAGTCATTTCGGCATCCGCACATATTCAAGATGATGATGATGAGCCGATGGAAATAGAAAAAGCGAGATTATTCGATCGATTGGATAAATTGGTCGATATTATCATCGATGATGGCTCCGAACCAGGGCTAGAAGGCTCGACAATATTGGATATGACAATTGACCCTCCCGAAGTGATTCGACAGGGCTTAGGCTGGTCTGAAGCAGCAGCTTGGCTTTAGAAAGGCTTTAGGTATTAGGTGTTAGGGTTTAGGGTTTAGGGATCGGGATTTAAGCTGTGACTTTTCGGATCGTCAGCTCAGACGATCGGTGTAGATTGCTTAATATTTAAGTAGTGCTGATGAAACTTAGCTGATGGGCACTCCCCACCCTACTGGGACGAGATGAATCTTTTTTCAGCTAAATCGATCGGTTTATATATATATCCTAGCGATTGGTAGTGCGATCGGTTTTTTTCAAATTGTTACTAGCTATGGGGAAGCCAATATCAAAGCACCGATCGCTGTTGCTGGTAATTATCTAATTAGTGCGCCCAGTTTACCTGGCTGTCTTCGAGACAAACAGCTTTTTCTCAGACTTCAACAGTCTGGGATTTATCTTAATGCTAGTCTGACGAGCGATCGCCAAGATCTTACCAGTCGCCCGACACTTTCAGGTCGATTGAATGTTCGACAACTAGATGTGAGTGGGATGTTACCAGCGACGCTCTGTTCCCCCTCACAATTACGGCTGGCTGGATCGATCGCCAAAAGCACTATAATTAACCCCAGATTGCAAGGGCAACTCTGGCTCAATAGCCCCAATACCAATCCCACACCAGTCGATTTTACTAGTACTCTCCAACCATCAACTCGTTCGATTAATTGATAATTATCAATTATCAATTATCAATTAATTGAACTTAGGAATGAGGATTGGCTTGAGCAGGCTTGGGTTGAGGACGATCTGGATTGGGGTTGACGAGAAAAATCTGGAGTCGATCGGGTGCGACTTTATAGCTATTTTCCTGCATCATACCTGTTTGTGATTCTGGGGCAAACGAGCGACTAAACTTACTTTGAACTTTTTCAGTTCGCACTTTAGCATCTTGCAATTCGATCGTGATGTGCTGGAGTTTATTTCGTTGCGACCAGTTATAACCGATTGAGTTGACTAAAGTCACCATTCCGAAAATCGATAAGGTTGAATAAGTAACTAATTTGGTGACTACTTCCAACCCCTGACGACGATGAGCATAAGTGGGGTTGGATTTGAGCCGTGTGGACTTCGCCGCTGGATGGAAATGTTGGAGACGCGATCGCAATGGTGGGGATGTCGGTACTGCTGTTTCTAATGGCTGTTGCCCAACATTAGCTTGGTTTCGTTGCGACGGATGCTGTGGCGGCTCGAAAGAAGGTAGTGCGTTCATCAGACCTAGTGTACCCAAATAGAAATTTTGTTTATTATACGACTTGTCACATCAATTCTGTCAAAAAGTTTCGATTTTATTTAGGAGAGGGTAGGGGGTAGAGGGTAGGGGGTAGAGGGTCGAGGGTAGAGGGTAGCGATCGATGCTCATTTGCCAGAGACTACACCAACAGAGTAACCAGCTCGTTGGTGTCGCCTCTATGCTAGAAGACTGACTATTTATTTATATAATTCAGTTGATAGTCGTAATGCCAATAGACCAGGAATGAGCGCGATGGCTAAAGCCACGAAAACTTGAGTATCAGACATGAGAGATTCCTCCAGACACAGGGATTTTAACTGTTTACAGTTTGCGATAATTTTGGCTAAAACTGGCAATACTGTAACAAAATGTAGAAAGTTGGGAGTTGGGGTTTGATAGTGTAATCTAGCGAATATTCGATCGAAATACGGGGTAACTTGTTAAATAAACATTGGCAGCGGATCGTCATCGGGGCGGCGATCGTGAGTATCATCACACCTAGTTGGGCATTACCTACAGCCAATTCTGTCGGTAGTGCCGGAATTGATGCCCTGATCTTGCATCAGTCTCCCTACAATCTCACAGGCAAAAAAATTGCGATCGGGCAAGTAGAAGTTGGACGTCCGAGTCAGTTTGGCTGGGATAAAGCCGCTCAACAGCCCAAATTCAAGCTCGAACAAATCTTTTATCAAGATGGTGCTGCTAAAGCCAACAAAAATGTCGAACAACACGCGACGATGGTGGCAGCAGTGATGATCAGTCACGATAAAAGATTTCCTGGAGTCGCTCCTGATGCGCGGCTCTACTCAACTGCTGTCGGCATTCCCAAAGACAGCGGACAGCCGGAAGAATGCCTCTCGATCCAACATATCGCCAACCAGAATAGTGGAGACGTGCGGGCGATTAATTTGAGCTTTGGGGAGCCACTGGAGCGCGATCCGCGTCCAATGGCGAAATTAGATGGCAACGCGCTATTTACTCAGTGTCTGGATTGGTCGGCGCGAGTTCATAATGTGGTGTATCTGGTAGCTGGAAACCAGGGTAAGGGCGGAATTTCGATCCCAACGGATAACTATAACGGGATTAATGTCGCCTATTCCAATCTTCGTCAGGGTATTTATCGTAAATTAGATTTTGCAAATCTGAGCGAAATACCGACTGGAACCGCCAAAAGTATTGAGGATCGGGAAGTAAATGTCGGTAATCGGAGATCGATCGGTTTGGTGGCTCCAGGCGGCAATCTTCAGCTCTACAATCTGGCTGGTAAACCAATTGTGGTCAACGGTACTAGTTTTGCTGCTCCTCATGTCACGGGGACAGTGGCTCTGTTGCAAGAATTTGGAGATCGGCAATTACGCACCAAAAATCAGATGCCAGTGGAGCAACGTCGCTGGAGTCTCGACTCTCGCCGCCATGAGGTGATGAAGGCTGTGCTGTTAAATTCTGCCGATAAGATTAAAGATGCTGGGGATGGGTTGCGGCTAGGCATGACACGGACGATCCTCGCGAAAAATAACCGTGACTGGACGGAATCAGAAGCTTATCAAAACAGTCAAATTCCGCTCGATTATCAGTTAGGTGCGGGTCAATTAAACGCTTTTCGGGCTTATCAACAGTTTAGTCCCGGACAGTATCCACCGCTATTACCCGTCCCGGCGATCGGTTGGGATTATCGAGCGATCGATCGTGGTACCTATCGCGATTATCCGATCGATCGACCCCTCGCCGAGCATAGTTGGGTATCCATTACCCTGACTTGGGATCGACTGGTGGAATTACAAGACCCAAACGTGAACCAACAGTACGATCTAGGCAAAGGATTTCGAGATCGCGGTCTCAATCGTCTCGATCTCTACTTGATGCGCGCCGAAGAAGACCGACTCGATCGCAGTTTATGGTCGTCAACTAGTTCTGTCGATAACGTCCAACACATCTTTCACCAAATCCGCGATCCAGGTAAATATAAAATCCGCGTCCATTTTCGTCAAGCTGTAAATGTCCCCTACCAAGCCTATGGACTCGCCTGGTGGACGGTTCCTGCCAAGTAATCCCATGTCTTGCACCAGTCGATCGAGACTAGTAAAAGCGTAGATCTAAGGGTACCCATGAAGGGCACCCCTACAAGTCGATTGTGTAGGGGTGCCCCTTGTGGGTACCCTTCTATGCTTGTTACTAATATTTTTATCCAGGTACAAAATCTAAACACAAATCTGAAATAATTAAGAAAAGGTTAAGTATTAATGAGAGAATGGAGTTTCTAAACTTCGATCGACCAAAAATACTCATTACGATAGATGTAATAAATTACACATTAAATTTACCGTTAATCAATAGACCTCCTGCGAAAGTAAAAACATCATCTTTTTTAGGATTATTTTCGTCTAGATTTTCCCCTAAAGCCTAAAGCCTAAAGCCTAAGCCTAAAGCCTAAAGCCTAAAGCCTAAAGCCTAAAGCCTAAAGCCTGACTTTCGCAGGAAGTCTAATAGAGCTGTCCGAAATGTGGATTGTCAGCGATCGGACTTTAATTGAAGAAATTTCAGCTTGATGTTACTAAACAGTAAAAATTGGGGATTTTAGATCTATGAAGAAAAATTATCCGCATTGCTAAAACAACATCCCATGACACTATTGCCACCGATGCAGGAACCAGTGTACGATCCGTTACCGGAGATCCACCCAGGCAATTTAGATCCACTCGACAGGTTAGAAACATTTCTCTACCTCACACCTGTCATTGGAGTATTGCCCTCGATCTGGGCAATCTACCGTCGTCAACGCGATCGCAAACAATTAGCAGTATGTCGATTGTCAGTTATGCTTGCCTTTGTCTGGCTGAGTGTATACCTGAGTTTAAATGTTGGCGCAGATTTATCAGGAGCGTCTAACGTTGGACTGAGGTTATTATTTCTCAATAGTATGGCGACTTCTAGCTACTTTATCGCTAGTTTGTGGCTAATGATGCTACTCTGGCAAAAGAAATCTTTACGATTGCCTGGATTTAGTGTCTTAGCAGACAAGATTCGGTAGAGCCGATACCTTACATTGACACTTCGACTAGATCGAGTCCAACCATCGCACCGCGATGATTCAAACCCACCAACCCCTATTAAATCGTGAGTAAAGTGGACGCTAGAAAAGGAAATCAGCATCGCCCCAGGTCAACTAAACCCAACCCGCAAATGGTGCAGCGTCAGCCAGCCAAAAAGCGGCGAAAAATGCCGTTATGGACGTGGTTAGGCATGGGGATCATTGGTGCATCTTCGGCTGCTGCGGGGGCTTTTTTAGCCGTCTCACTGACTTCGGCACCGTTGCAACAACGCGCGCTCTCAGCAGTGGATGACGCATTTTTTAGGCAAAATGGCAAAGAAGCTTTTTCGCGGAGTATATTACAGGTACCCGAAGTCTCCAAACCAGTCAACATCCTGCTGTTGGGCATCAAAACTAATCTCTCCGATGTCAAAAATAGCGATGGTAGAGATCGAAAAAAAACTGGCTATGATGCTGAAGTTGACACTCTAGACGGCTTATCGGATACGATCATGTTGCTCCGATTTGACCCTCAAACCAAACGGACGATCTTTTTGGGGATTCCTCGCGATACCAAAATCGAACGAACTGGACGTGGCACAGAGAAGATCAACGCTGTAGACCATGAAAGTGGGCCAGCAGCAGCAGCTAGGGAAGTCAGTAAGGTTTTGGGTGGAGTGGCGATCGATCGATACATCCGCCTCAATAATATGGGTGTTGTAAAACTCGTCGATGAACTCGGTGGTGTCACCGTGACGGTACCCAAAGATATCAAGTATCAGGACGACTCCCAACATTTTTATATCAATCTCAAGGCTGGTAAACAGCATCTCGATGGAGCAAAGCTAGTGGGCTTGCTCCGCTATCGTCACGATGCTAATGGTGATATCGGTCGGATGCAACGCCAACAGATGGTAGTCAAGGCATTGCTAGAACAGTCGCTCAATCCGATGACGATTGCCAGGATTCCGCAACTATTTTCCGTGATTCAATCCCACGTTGACACCAATCTCACTGTCGAAGAGTTGTTAGCACTGGGAGGTTTCTCGATGCAAAATGGCAAATCCAAAATGCAAATGCTGATGATGCCAGGTGACTACAATGGTGATGGCAAACACGGCACTAGTTACTGGCTTCCCGATGAGAAAGGCATCCAAAATATGATGGGACGTTACTTCGACCACGGGATAATTTCTCTAGAGCAACCTAAAGCCAAAAATCTGCGGGTAAATATTCAAGATACCAGTCACTTCCCCGATGCTACCGCTAGACTCGTCAAACGCTTGAACACAGCAGGTTATCAAAACGTCCACATCGACACCAATCTCAAACTCAAAGAAGACTTAGATACTAGTCAATTTATTGCTCAAAAAGGCAACCCTGAGGTCGCCGAAGGTCTATCGAAAATTTTGGGATTTGGGGAAGTCAAAGTCGATAGTTCAGGCAATTTATATTCTGATGTGACGATTAAACTCGGTCGCGATTGGATTGAAAAAGAGCAATCGTATAAGTCACTCAATCAAAAAGTTGAGTAAACAGTTGTCAGTTGAAATATCCGTCTTAATGATTTCGCTGTCTTGATTCGCGCTCCTCGGCTCTGCCGAGGATGGCGAATCGCTATCAACTATCAACTAATTAAAAGAAACTGCGCTAGAATACTTCTTTTTCGATTCCTACCCACCATTCACCTAGATTCATCATATCTTGGTGAATATCTTCTAGTCTCAGGACATATTCTTCTGGCGATAGATCTAGCTTGGCTTCTGCTAGCTGCTGTAGACGTAACTGCACCAGTAGCCAGGATTTACCCATGCCGTCTGTTTGTTCGATGTATTTAGCTAAATCTTGGCTGTTCATGATGGTGAATTAATCTCATCTTGTTGGCGTACTTCGACTTCGCATTGCATACGGCAGGCTAACGCCAACAGTACAAGTAGCCTCTGTGCAAGAGGATCGAGTTTGATTCGATCCTCTTGCACAGAGACATTAGTCTAAACTTTTAGAGCGCGATCGAATCGATTATTTACTTCAGTCCAATTAATCACATTCCACCAAGCAGCTAAATACTCAGGACGACGATTTTGGTATGTTAAATAATAAGCGTGTTCCCAAACATCATTTCCCATAATCGGATATAAACCCTGAGAAATTGGACTATCTTGATTAGGTGTTGTCATAATTTTGAGCTTGTTGCGATCGGTTACTAGCCAGACCCAACCACTACCAAATAACTTTGTACCTGCCTCGTTAAATTGGGTTTTGAAAGTATCGTATGAACCAAATTGAGTTGTAATAGCTGTCGCGATCGCTCCAGTAGGCGCGCCACCAGCTTTTGGCCCCATAATTTGCCAGTACATACTATGGTTTAAATGTCCGCCACCATTATTTCTAACTGTGGTTTGAATATCTTTAGGTAATTTGTCGAGATTGGTTAGTAGCTGTTCGACAGTTTTAGTTTTGAGCTGTGGGTATTTATTTACCGCAGTATTCAAATTTTTAACATAAGCAGCGTGATGCTTATCATGATGAAATTTCATCGTCGCCGCGTCGATATGTGGCTCTAGTGCATTGTAATCATACGTTAATGGTGGCACCCTAAAGACATCCGTTGTCGTGGCGGTTGCGACCGCCGGAGTCGCCCAAGCCCTAGCAGTAGCACTTCCAAAAAAAGTGGCTGTGGTACCTGCACTCACGAGATAGAGGAAGTTGCGTCTAGTAGTCATAAGTCGATTGCCACAATGAGATATTTTAATAGTCTGACATATTCCACGCACTAATCACGCGATCGATGAGTTGCCGACCTAGTACACTCTCCACCATCTAATTTGTCACACGGCAGGAAGTAGTCTCACATCTTGCATCAAAACAAAGTTACTAGTATTGAGAGGGTAGAGGGTAGTTTTCAGGTAATAATTGCTAGTTTGGTGCAAATTTCGCTAGCTTTTATGTACTGTCTTGTCTCGCTCAATCTGGAGGGAACCTCCAGAGCGCGAGCCGCTGGTGCAAGATGTGAGTAGTCCGATCTCCAGATCGAAGCAAGTTAATCTGAGCCTAGAATTGCTGGTAAACTGTGGAATGAAGAAAATTACCTGTAGAAGTTTAAGTTCAATGGAAATCGGTCAACAAGTCAAAGTTTATCGCCTCAGAGATCGGGTATCGGACGGCGTTGTGAGTAAACTAGGTAAAGTAGGTACAGTTAAAGAGTTCAAAATGACTGATGGTAGCGGTGTCGGTGCTGTCGTGGAATTTGAGGATAAAACTAGTACCTGGTTTTTTGAAGATGAACTCAAAGTTGTAGAATAATATGCCTCAAATTATCACCTTCCTCGGTAAGGGCGGTTCCGGTCGAACTACTGTAGCGATCGCCGCCGCTAAACAACAAGCTAACCTGGGTCGGCGGGTATTATTTGTCAGTCAAGATCCTACGCCAGCAACGGGGATCTTACTGGGTGTCCCCTTGACAGATAAACCCCAGTCGATCGGCGCAAACTTAGAGGTAGTATTAATCTCGGCAACTGCGGCGATCGAGCGCGGTTGGGAAGATATCAAGCAAGTTGAAGCGCGGTACTTGCGATCGCCCATTTTACGGAATGTTTATGGGCAAGAATTGGCGATTATCCCAGGGATGGATAGCGCGATCGCTCTCAATGCGCTCCGACAGTATGATGCTAGTGGTAAGTATGACACCATTGTCTATGACGGCACTGGCGATATTACTACCCTAAGGATGGCGGGGATGTCAGATAGTCTCAGTTGGTATCTGCGTCGCTTTGTCGCCGTAGTGGAAGAATCAGATCTGTGGAAAACGGTTTCCCCAATTATGCAGCCTGCAATGGCGGCAATCCTAGCGATCGCTTGGACGGGTGAGAGTGTCGCCTCACCGCCGCTCCAGGAGGCAAATAACGCCCTAGCAGTGAGTCAAACTGTAATTAGTAATCCCCAGCGAGTGGTGGGTTATCTTGTCACCACTGAGGAGCCAGCAGCAGTCGCGACAGCGAAGTATTTATGGGGGAGTGCTCAACAGTCAGGGCTGACGATCGGTGGCATCATTTTTAATCAAGGTGCGAACGATCCGGTGGTTGGGTTGGAATTTGCTCCCTTAGCGATGACAGCCATCCCAACTCGAATCGGGAATGATTGGCAACCTTTATTAGATGCCATGCCAGATTTTAGTCAAGCGATCGATGCACCCAAACCGATCGCCATTGACATCCCCAAGCGCGAGGTACGGCTATATTTACCTGGTTTTGACAAAACACAGGTGAAGCTGACTCAATCGGGGCCAGAGGTGACGATCGAGGCAGGAGATCAACGTCGGAATATTTTGTTACCACCGCCGCTCAAGGGATCGAGTGTCACTGGAGCGAAGTTTCAAAGTGGGTATCTAATTATTTCGTTTTAATCGATCCGATCGCGCTGGCGGTAGGAGAGCGGTGACGTTGGTAGAGGAGGTTTACGCCAAAAGGCGGAAAAGTCGGATGATGACTTGTTGCAGGTTGTCTTACGACTTTTTAGTTACCTTTTAGTTACTTTTTGAATCGGATTTGTGAGTTAATTTAGTTAGACTATAGCTAGCCTATCTCAGGAGGCATCATGTCTACAGGCGATCGTCTGCGTCGTGAAGAGCAAAACTTGGTTGTCAGCGATCTCGATCGTGAAAAAGCTAGTGCTAGCATCATCCACACTCCCGATCTAGAGCGATACAATCGGACAGAACAGAGATGGATGGTTTAAGGATTAGCCACAACCTGTGGCTACCGGAAGATCTAGGCGATCGGCAGATCTGATGCTCTCATCTCACCCTTGCATTATCTGGATCTTTCGACCCAATTAAAGTCTAACTAGATATCTAGATCGAGCCATTCAGCCGCCCCGTAGATCGAACACCATCAGCTATATTGTGGATCGGAGCTAATCCGAGGCACCTTAATTTACACCGAGGGGATAGGAGCAACCGTTAAATGACGAATATAGCCATCGATAAGATCGCCACCCAATGGGAAACCCGCATCGCCACAGAATGCACTGGGCAAAATGCTACTGCCCAAGCAAGTATTCTCAATTGGTTGCTCGGCGCAGATCCCGATCGGCTGGAATTACTCGATGCCGAGCATGTGAGGATTGCCGATCGAGCGATGGATTATCGGTGGCGGATTCTACTCCAACGCTACCTGGGATTGTCACCAGAGCGGGCGTACAAAAATCTGATGCAGCGGTTGGGCGGATTGGCAGTTTTGCGGGACAAAATTCGGGCATGGCTAACACTGAGTAACGATCGACAGCGACAGGTTGTGGATGTGTTGCAAGAGGTGATTCAAGAGCTACTGCAAAGTGACAAGTATATCCAACAGCAAATTGCTTGGATCGGGCAATGTACCAAAAATCCTCGGCTGCGCGATGCCCTACTATTTGCTAGTATTGAGGAATATTGCCTACGTCCGGTTCGCAATCAACCCCTCCTCGCTCATCGGTTTGTGAACTATCTCCGGCGATCGCAAAAAGGCGGCGTCACCAATGTCCCTCAAAGCGATTTAGTCAAGATTGTCTCTGATGAAGTCATCGGCGATAGCGACTCCACCCTCAGCCTGCTGGATCGGCAAGCTCAGGAAAACTATCGCCAACAACAAGAGTGGGAAGAAACACAAATTACCCGCGATCGTGTCAAAGGTACACTCCGTAATTATCTGATCGAAAATGTCAGCCCCGAAGCGGGGATCTGGCTCGATCTGTATCTTCAGGGCAAAACGCCCGAATCGATCGCCATCGCCTTGAAAATGGACATCAAGCAAGTGTATCGACTGCGTGAAAAGATTAATTATCATACGCTCAAAGTCTTTGCAATCAAAGCCGAACCTGAATTAGTTTCTCAATGGCTACACGTCTCGCTGCAAGAACATAATTTAGGTTTGACTCCCGATCGATGGTTACACTTTTGTCAGAGTTTAGATCCCAAGCAACACGAAATTATGATGGGATTAAAAGCCGGAACTTCGGTAGAATCGATCGCCAAATCACTGAAAATTAAAACTAATCAAGTCATGGGAGAATGGAGTCAAATCTATTTAGCCGCCCAAGAGCTGAGAACTAGTGGGTAGTGAATCGTTGAGAGTGATATTTTGACAGCCAGCAATTAAATAAATTAATTGATAATTGATAATTGCGGACAGGCGATCGCGCGGAGGTTTCCGACCCATGGCTTGCACCAAGCAGATAATTGGGTTTCTAAGATGGGGATTTAAAACCCGAAGCCATAGCTTCTGCTCTTTGTTAATCTCATCCATCCTATTTACTTCAACTAACCACCATCCACCATCCACTATCCACTATCCACACTTCGGCTTCGCTCAGTGCAAGCCATCCACCATCGATGAAACCCACAGTTACTATCCCGAAAACCCAAGTTTACGCGCCGAAATTAGCTTATCGAGTAGCAATGCCTCAGCGGCAAACTCATCTATTCGAGGTGGAATTAATAGTGAGCAATTGGGGTGGTGAACTATTAGATATCAAAATGCCAGTCTGGACTCCTGGTTCTTATTTAGTCCGAGAATATGTAAAACAGTTACAAAATTTTGCAGTAATAAATAGTGAAGGCAAAAAGTTAATCGCAACCAAAATTGCTAAGAATCATTGGCAAATTCAGACAGATAATAGTGCTGAAATTAAGATTAGTTATCGAATGTTTGCGAATGAATTAACAGTTCGGACTAATCATTTAGATGCCACTCACGGCTATTTTAATCCAGCAGCATTGTGTTTTTACATACCCGAATATGAACATTGCCCGATCGAGATTAGCATTGTTCCGCCTCATCCCGACTGGCAAATAACTACTCCATTACCAGAAACTAGTCACCAAACTTTCTTAGCTTCAGACTTTGATACCTTGGTTGATAGCCCATTTGAAATCGGTACTCAACAGATTTATGATTTTACAGTATTAGATAAACCCCATCAGTTAGTAGTGTGGGGACAGGGGAATTTCGATCCACAAATCGCGATCGCTGATATTCAAAAGATTGTCGAAGTAGAATCTAAAATCTTTGGCGGATTGCCATACGAAAAATATATATTTCTGCTGCATCTTTCGCCTGGTGGAGGTGGAGGATTGGAGCACAAAAATTGTTGTTCGCTCCTCTATCCCCGCTTTAGCTTTCAAGGAGCAGAGAAACACAATCGCTTTATGCAATTAGTCGCCCACGAGTTTTTTCATCTCTGGAATATCAAACGGATTCGCCCCGCAGCTCTAGAAAAGTTTGACTATGAAGGAGAAAATTATACACCTTCACTCTGGTTTAGTGAAGGAACAACTAGTTATTACGATCTGATAATTCCTAGACGTGCCGGAATTTATGATGACAAAGAGTTTCTAACCGAACTTAGTAAAGAAATTACCCGCTTTATGACAACTCCAGGGCGATTGGTGCAACCGCTGAGTGAGTCTAGTTTTGATGCCTGGATCAAATTGTATCGTCCCGATGCTAATAGTTCTAATTCCCAAATGTCCTATTATCTCAAAGGAGAAATGGTGACATTATTACTAGATTTATTAATTCGCGATCGCACTCAAGGAGCTAAATCTTTTGATGATGTCTTAGTGGCAATGTGGGAACAGTTTGGTAAAGCGGAAATTGGGTTTACTGAAACTCAACTAAAAAATATCATTGAATCGATCGCGAACCAAGATTTGACTGAATTTTACGATCGATATATTCATGGTGTGGAAGAGCTACCTTTTAATAAATACCTCAATCCTTTTGGGATCGAGCTACAACCCGTTGAAGCAAATACCCCATATCTGGGGATAAATGTTAAAAGCGAACACGGTAGAGAAGTAATCAAATCCGTCGCAAGTAACTCTCCCGCCCAATTAGCCGGAATTGATGCTGGTGATGAATTGCTGGCGATCGATGGATTTAAAGTTAGTGCTGAAAAGCTCAACGATCGCCTTAAACTAGATCGAGTTGGGCAGCAAATTAACGTCACAATTTTCCATGCCGATCGATTAATGACACTTCCAGTTATTCTATCTGCACCTCAACCCCAAAAATATCACTTGCAATCGTTAGAACATCCAGACGATCTTCAACGCCAACTATTTAAAGGTTGGGTGAATTGACACTCACTGCAAGTCTGAGTCGGGGCAATTCATGTACCCCGATGGAGGAACTCGTGAGCACTAGCTCGATCGATCACTTCTCCATCTAACATTGCCGCTAATAAATTATCCAATATTTGGCGATATTGTGGGCCTGGTTTATAACCCAATTTGCGGAGATCGTTACCATTTAAAATCGGTTGAATATTTGCCCAAACTGTCAGATATCGCCAAATTTGACGACGCAAGCTCCTCGAATTTCGACACCGCACGATGATTAAAATCAACATGGGTAAGTCATAATGTCGCAGTAGTTCAACTACTTGACTGACACGTTGACTGACACGTTGACAATTGGGTAGCGATGACACAATATTAGCTTGCGCTAGAACTAAATTTTGCAACCTGTCGATACTATCTGCTGGTAATTGCAGATTTTTTGCCACTAGCTGGCGATATTCTGGTGCAAGATAAGCGATCGTCAACTCCAATCGCATTTGCCAGTGCATCAGCTGCTGCTGTGGATCGAATCTTCGCAAACACCGCTCTAGTAAGCGGAGTTGGTGCAACAATTCTGGATCTAACTTCAAGGTAGAATGGATACATTGCAACGCTCCCAAGTCGGCTAGTAACTCTAAAGCTGGTTGCCAATAATCTGCTTGGAGGAGATATTTTAATTCAGTTTTCAGGCGGGTTTGCAGTGCGGGAGTTTTGGGGTTTGCTTGGGCGGTGCGATCGTAAACACCGCTCTCAATGGCATAACGGATATAGGCTTCGGTTTGGGTTTCCAAATGAAAGCCCAGTCGCACGGCAAACCTCACACCGCGATAAATCCGCGTCGGATCTTCAATAAAACTATTCGGGTGCAACACCCGAATTTGGTGGCTGTGTAAATCGCCTAAACCGCCAAAAAAATCTAATAATGGCGAACCTGTGGCTGGTGTCAGCCGCAGAGCCATCGCATTAATCGTAAAATCTCGACGATATAAGTCTTGACGAATCGAACTCGCCTCTACCTCTGGATTAGCTGCGGGATAAGGGTAAAATTCGGTTCTGGCGGTGGCTATATCGATTCCCAGCGAGTCAAGTTCGGGATCTTGATGCCACAGCAACGCCGCCGTCTGAAAAGCCCCGTGAATCTCTAGCCGCGCTGCTGGGTACAGCTCCTGAAGTGCTGTGGCAAGTTTGACACCTGCACCGACATCTGCTGCTTGGTGAAAGCCATCAACTACCAAGTCGATATCTTCGATCGATAGCTTACCTGTCGAGGCTAAGAGTAAATCGCGCACTGCACCGCCGACTAGATAGAGATGCCAACCCCACTGCGCGGCTATTTGAGCCGCTTTCATCAGTAATTCCCATTGTTGGGGTGCAAGTTTAGCTTGTAATTGCTGAAGATCGATAGGAGCAGAAATTCGCTTGTTTTTAGTCGCTGATGCGGTTTTTACTTCATCCCAGCCCTGCTGTCGATCGAATCCCCCCATTAGATGCCCTGGTGCTGAGATCGTTTCGATCTGTTTCTGGTGATGCAATCGTAAAACATCGGTACGAGTGACAATTCCCACCAACTTGCCAGCGGCTACTACTGGCAATCTGCCGATGTCGTAAGTCACCATCAATGCGGCTATTTCAGGTAGTGTGGTATCTGGGGCAATCGTGCGGACTTTGGTTGTCATGTATCCTTTGACTGGCGCATGACTAAAGCCATGATGCAATGCGATATCCAAATCCCGCCGCGAAATAATTCCCGTTAATATATCCGATCGATTATCCCCCGCCGCCGCAGCGACGATCGGTAAGCCGGAATGCCCATAGCGTAATAAAATCCGTTGCGCCTGGGCAATTGTCGTATCAGGGCGGATCGTGCGAATCGGGGTAGACATCAGATCTCTAGCAGTGGGAGGCTGGGGAATCGCCGCTGTAATAGCTGCCACAAGCTGTTCGAGCGCAACTTCAGCATCGACACCGCGCATACTTGCCGCTGCTGCTTGGGAATGCCCGCCACCACCTAATGGTTGAAATAATACCTGAAGATTGACACCAGGAATTTGCGATCGACCAATTATCGTCAACCGATTGTCACCATCTCCGGCTGGAAATTCATGAGCTAACAGGATCGCATCAAGTTCCGCAACGATCGATCGAATCTGGACGATCAGACTAGATAATCCAGTTACAAACCGATCGGTTTTGAGCGTTACCCACCCGATCGTTTTACCCCCGACAGATCGATACTGAATATCTGTTAGTGCTACCTGCAATAACTGTTGTAACTGTGGCGACAACCCAGGATCGACATACTCATTAATTACCGCTAAACTTGCACCTTGCTGCATCAACCACCCCAAAGCGATCGCATCTCGTGCCGTACTCATCTCAAATGTCAAAGAGCCAGTATCCACATGGATACCTAAAGCCATCACCGTAGCTTCGGCGATCGTCAGCGTCATACCTGCTGCTTGTAATTTCTCGACTATTATCGTCGTTGTAGCTCCGACAGGCTCGATTTGTAACTGGGTGGCGGGAATATCGGTTGCTTGCCCTAAATGATGGTCGTAAACGACAACTGATTGTAGATCGACTAAATCCAGCCATTCGGCAGCCTTGCCCAATCGATCGCGATGTTGGGCATCGACGATACTCACAGAGCGAATTGTTGCAGGTTCTACCGAGCGTCGTTCGATCGTGGGATACTCATCCCGATATAGTGCCAAAAAGTCCTTGACAATTGGATGTGCGCCACCAGTGAGCACGATCCGACTCCCTGGTAGCAGCCGTGCCAATCCTACTGCCGCACCCAACGCGTCAAAATCTGCCGTAGTGTGGCAAAGAATTACATCCATCTACCAACCCCCTCATTCCTAATTTAACGGCTAGCACGTCGATCCTGTTCGCGCCTTTGTCGATCGCGCCAACCGAATATAGTCAGATAGACTATCCCCAATGTGACAATGATGAGTAGTCCAAAAGCAGTAATACCGAGAATTTGTAGAAGTGAAGAAGTGTTCATCGATTACCTGCGGTAGGCTTTGCCAACGCGATTGTATTGAGAAGATTATCTTAGTTAATTCTACTACTTTGACTAGCTCCCAGGATCGATGAGGTAATGCTGGACTGCGCCGAAACCCAAACAAGGGCGACTTATGCTAATTGTCGTTGGCATAGCCTCTCTGAAAGTAATTGAGGACTTGGCTTAATTAAATTCTCATTCCTGAGCTGGCGGATTCAGCGTCGCCATGTCAATCACCAAGCGATAACGTACATCTCCCCGCTCCAGTCGATCGAACCCATCATCGATATCCGCCGCCGCGATAACTTCGACATCGGCTGAAATATTGTGCTGGCTACAGAAGTCCAGCATCTCTTGGGTTTCCCGCGTCCCCGCAGAACCCGAACTAGTCAGCCGCCGCCGCCCCATCGTCAGCAAGACAGGCGTGAACTCCATTCGAGCGGGTATTCCCAGACAACAGAGTGTCCCGTCAAGGTTTAGCGCAAGCAGATACGGATCGAGCAGATGTGGATTTGACACGGTATCCAGGATGAAATCAAAACGATATTTCTGAGCCGCCATCAGTTCGGCATCAGTTGACAAAATCGCCTCATCCGCACCCAGATCCAGAGCCGCAGCGAACTTTTGCTCGGAAGTAGTAAAGGCAACCACATGCGCCCCCAGTGCGTGGGCAAATTTGATTGCTATATGACCGAGACCACCGATCCCAACAATCCCCACCGTCATACCAGGGCCGATGTGCCAGTGGCGCAGCGGCGACCAAGTGGTGACTCCCGCACACACTAACGGTGCTACACTCGCCGGATCGAGATTGGCGGGCAGATGATAGACAAAATCAGTCTTGACGACATATTCATTCGAGAATCCTCCTCGTGTAATGCTGCCATCGTGCCGATCGATGCCATCATAAGTAGTCGTCGGAAATTCGCGACAATACGGTTCCTCATGGCTTTTGCAGGGTGGGCATTTACCGCAAGAATCGACAATATTACCCACAACCACGGCATCGCCCACTTGGAATTTTGTAACATCCGCGCCGATCTCTGTTACTTCGCCGACCATCTCATGACCTGGTACCAACGGAAAGCGACTGTTGCCCCGAATGGCATGTAGATCGCTGTGACAAACGCCGCAGAACTGAATCTTGACAGCGATATCGTCCGATCGCAATCCCCGTCGATCGAATGCCCAGGGCACAAGACGATCGCCTTTGTTTATTGCGGCAAGTCCATAGGAAAGACGCATCGGTTGATTTTGTTCGAGAGTAGTATTACTGGACATTGGCTATTTTCCTTCACTATATTTTCATTGAGCTTGGGTAATTGCATTTTTGTGAGCTGAGGACGAACGATCGGCAATGCTTTAGAACGCGCTAGCTGTCCGGCGGACGATGATTTCATTAATATCGACATCATCCGGCTGAGACACAGCATATAAAACAGCTCTGGCGATCTCATCTGAATTGAGTGCTGTTTTTCGCATTTCTTTCAATCCGCCTTTTACGACATCATCCGTAATGTCAGAGCCGAGTTCGGTCTTCACTAAGCCAGGAGATATAATCGTCACGCGAATATTTTTTGATTCCTGCCGTAGTCCATCAGATATCGCCCAAACTGCATATTTTGTCGCGGAATAGATGGCACTAGTCGGCCCCACCATGTGCGCGGCGATCGATGCAGTATTGATAATCTGTCCGCTACCTTGCGCTTCCATGATTGGTAAACCCGCCGCAATGCCATTCAGGACGCCGTGAATGTTGACATTTATCATTTTGTCCCACTCATCAACTTTGAGGGCATTCAGCAGGGATAGGGGCATCACTCCAGCATTATTGAAGATGACATCTACTCGATCGAACTTATCTTTAGCAAAGTGAATAAATGATTTCATATCCTCGCGGTCGGTCACATCCACTGCTTTAAATTCGGCTGTCCCTCCTGCTGCGCGGATTTCCTCAACAATCTGTTCTAGCTTGTCGATCCGACGTGCTCCCAAAACTACTTTTGCCCCATTTTGAGCTAGCAACTTGGCGGAGGCTGCACCGATGCCGCTACTGGCTCCAGTAATCGCAATGACTTTATTTTCGACGTTTAACATAGTTATTTTCTCTTTTGCTCAGATTTGTTAGCGATCGATCTCGTGCCCCTTTGCAGGTCATGAATCAAGCATAGATCTGATTCGATTAATTAACTAGATGCTATAATCTGCAAATGTTTATGAATTTTATGCAGTAATGAAGCGAGACGAACTCAATGACTTAGCTGCATTCGTAGTAGTCGCCGACGAGATGAGTTTTACCCGCGCCGCATCGAAGCTGGGGATATCCCCCTCTGCCTTGAGCCACGCGATGAAGGCACTGGAAGAACGTCTGGGTTTGCAATTGCTGGTACGAACGACTCGAAAAGTCTCAACGACGGAGGCTGGGGAGCGACTATTAAAGACTTTACGTCCAGCCTTTGAGGACATCAGCACCGCACTGATCGGACTTAGCGATCTGCGCGATAAGCCTGCGGGAATGCTGCGAATTACGATGCCCAGACACGCGGCAATCTCTGTGGTGTGGCCGATGCTGCCTGATTTCCTCGCTGCACATCCAGATATCCGGATCGAGATGACGATTGATGAAGGTCTGACCGACATTATCGAGAGTCGATATGATGCTGGACTCCGGTTTGGGGAGAGGGTCGCCAAAGATATGGTTGCCGTGCGGGTAAGCCCTGATGTCCGCTGGGCAGTCGTCGGATCGCCAGCCTATTTCACCAACCATCCTGTACCCAATACGCCACAAGACCTGATTGGACATCGCTGTATTAACTATCGATTCGCGACATCAGGAGGACTATATCTGTGGGAGTTTGAGCAAGATGAGCGATCCTTTCAGATCCGAGTCGATGGCAACCTGATTTTCAATGACGGCGATCTGATTCTGGCGGCGGCCCTGGCAGGGATGGGGCTGGGGTATTTCTTAGAAGACCAAATCACTACTCATGTTGCCCAGGGGCGGCTGATTCGAGTCTTGACAGAGTGGTGCCCGACTTCTGAGGGCTACTATTTGTATCATCCCAATCGCCGCCAAACACCGTCGGCTTTAGCCGCGTTGGTTGATACTCTCAGGATTGAAGCGGTATAGAGAGCAACTAGTCGCACACCGATCGATCCTGGGATCGACAAGGAAAGCAGGTATCTAGGTGACGTAAAACATACTTCTTCATGTCTTTCGGAAAACTCGATAAACCTTTCTAGTTGTACCTTCCTTTTAAAAAGCAGCGGCACCGTATGACCTTTTTGGACTAACTCTGTTGCTAGTGGCTGGCTGATATTTCCTAACGAGCCTGTTACGATAAATTTCATAAATATTTCGTTGTTGTTTGCAAAGGTTTCCTGTTTTAGTTCTAAAATCGGCTGGCTGTGTCGTGTCTAATCTTTAGTCCCAAATTGTAGTAACGCCAGCCCCGCCAAAAATCCGATCGTCAGTCCCGAAAAATGACCGACAATACTAGTGTGTCCATTGGTGAGATCGAATACTAATTGGAACGCGACACTAAATATTACTGCCTGGAATTGCCGCCCCGCCGCTGCAACTTTGGTGTTTCGCCAACCACTCAGGTGAATCGCCCCCATCGCCCCCAGCATCCCCATAATCGCCCCAGACGCACCGACTGTGACTTGAGGTTGACTCACCCATCGAGTATCAAAATAAGCGATAAACGCCATCGATCCTAGCCCTGCAAGCAAATAGGCAAGCAGATAGCGAAATGAACCCAGTCGATGTTCGACAAATTTGCCTAGATAAAGCAATCCCAGCATGTTCATCCCTAAGTGTAAGATGCCCATGTGGATAAAATTTGCCGTCGCGATCCGCCACCATTCACCAGCGATAACTAATGGAGCAGCCAAACCGCCCCAAGCGATAAAACTAAAATTTCGATCGCCCGTTTTAGATTGCCAGCCTAATTCCGCACAGAAAACTAGGACATTTAGCGCGATTAAGAGAGTTGTAATCGGTGTTGAGGCATTACTAGGAGTCTGAGTGCCATATCGAGCATCTTGCCCGACTGTAACTTCCATTCGGGCGACAGATTCCCAATCGATGGGGGTGAGTTTATCCAAATTTGGTAATGGTTGAGCTAGTCGCCAAGCGATATCCTGTTGAATACAGCTATCTTTAGTCACTTCTCGCAGATTAGTTAATTGCTGGGTTGCCTCTTCGATATTGCCTGCGGCTAACTCCGCCGTACCAATCCAAAATTGATGCACTGGGGCTGGATACATCGAGAGAAGATTTTGACACGACTGGGTGACGGCATCAACGCGCCCACAGTAAGCGAGAATATACATTTTGAGCAGGTGTAGATTCTGAGTGTTAAGCTGACGATCGCGATCGAGTTTGGCTACCTCCGCGATACACCGCCGGAGATCCCCTGTTTCGGCAAATGCCCGTAAGTAATTAACTAGTATCGTCGATCGATCGAGTTGCAATTGTCCCCGCGTCAGCCGCTCATCTACCCAAGTGATATACTCATGCCAGCGATCGGTGGAACGGTATAATAAAGCAGTTGCCGATCGACCGATCTCGGTGCGATTGTTCCGTTGGTATCGATCGAATAGCTCCTGAGCCGCCCCAATTTGCCCCGTCTGAGCCAAAGCAACGATCTCTAGTAGGTAATGGTAGTCCCACATCCCATCGCTAGGCATCAGCCATCTGAGCCACTTGGCAAGCCGACTGGCTGCCACATATTGCGAACTATTGACTAATGATTCGAGTCGTTGCATCAGCGACATCGGAATTAGTACCAAGACAATCCACGCGCCAATGCCGATCTTCGACATCCGATCGGGCATAAAGTACCAACTCATGGATAATATAATCAGCACAAAGACCGCCGAAATCTTGAGACTGGAATTACTCCGTGATGTCGGTAATAATGTTGCCAGACAGTAAAAGATCGCAATCTGAACCAAAACAATACTGGTAAAGTCCATTAGTATTCGATCGTGGATATTTACTTGGATACCTACTATATTAGCTAGATCTCGATCGTTCCATTACTCCACCACCTTACTACTTATGATTTGCGATTGGTCGATCGGCGATTTGCCTGGATTAAATAATACCGAACACGCAATCCTCCAAGGGCTAGGCATTACTACCACTGGGCAACTATTACTATTCGCCCCAGATGCTGCAACCAAACAGCAATTAGCCCTCGACTTGGGCACAAAAATTCAGTATGTCAATAAATTAGTAGCTCTAGCCGATTTAGCCCGTTTACCTGGAATAGGTTGTCAATACAATGGTTTGCTACTCCATACTGGCATCATTTCTGTCAAGCAATTAGCCCAAATGCCCGCTCACAAGATCCATCAACAAATACTCAAACTCCACGTTGCTACAATTCAACGACGAGATCTATGTCCAGATCTCGCCCAAGTTCAGAATTGGATTAGGCAAGCTCAGGGATTGTAGGCTTTAGGCTTTAGGTTTTGGGCTTTAGTTGTAGGGTGTGTTAGCGCAAGCATAACGCACAATAAGCTTATCTATTCCTGCTGACTCACGATCGATAGTTTATTATTTCTTTGCCAATACCCCGTTTAAAAAGATATCCGCCAATCCTTCAGCCATCTCCTTCATTTCTTGAGGGCTAGCAACTGGTTGAGCGATCGTTTCATGACTAAATCCAGCGACAACAAACATCCCTAAAAATACTTGAGCGATGACGCGGGGATTCATCCGTCGATAGACACCTCTTTCCATTGCTGTTTGGAAAAATGCCTCCGCCACATTAGTCATTTTTTCGATGACTTCCGATTGAATCCGATCGCGTAAATCGGGATGCAATTGAACTTCCATAAAACAGACGCGCATCATGTCATAGTTGTCTCCCAGCCGCAACATCCGCTTGTACATCACATGAGAAATCGCTTCATAGTTAGCCATCTCACTCAATTCTGTCAATAAATCTGTGAGTAATTCAATCCAGCCGTTGGTTGCCACTTCGACTAAAATTGCTTTTTTGTTAGTAAAATGACGAAACAAAGTACCTTCGGCGATCCCCGCTGTTTCGGCTAATTCTTTGGTGGTAGTCCCATCATAACCATTACGGGCAAATAGCTTTTGAGCTGCTTTGAGTACTTTATCATGGGTACTTAGCTCGGTGTTTTGTCTGCTATGAAATATTGGCATACATACCCAGCACGATCGAATGCCTATTAAATGGAATCTCTACAATTATTGCGCTAATAAAAAGTAGTAGCCACTGGTTACTTCATAGTTCTTAAAACAAGATTAAACAGTTGACAGTTGACAGCGGCTTGCGCTCCTCGGCAGAGCCGAGGGTTTAGCAAGACAAGACAGCGAGGTTTTTAGGGTAGGGTCTAAATCCCCATCTTAAAAATCCAATTATCAATTATCAATTATCAATTATCAATTATCAATTATCAATTATCAATTATCAATTATCAATTATCAATTATCAATTATCAATTATCAATTATCAATTATCAATTATCAATTATCAATT
>NZ_JBGSQZ010000078.1:0-4167 GCF_041737865.1 Chamaesiphon sp. | reverse complement strand
CTACCTGCCAAGATTTTCCGGTGCGATCGCGCAGGTTTTGGCGGGACTGGTAGAGCATCTGTCCTGGAGTTTCTTCAATTTGGGTTACAGCAGCAAAGGCAGGTAAGGAAATGAAAATAACTAACAAAATGCAGATTGAAGCAGCTATTAGCCAGCGGATTGGGCGAATTTTGGACACGTTCGAGTAGATTAAATTCATTATAAAATTTCTCATTAAAGTTAATTTTTTGACAGTAAATCTAGTAGGGGCAATTCATGAATTGCCCCTACTAGATTTACGCCGGAGACTACTAGTTACTTTATTATTTAACAACTAATTCACCTGCGGCTTTCCAGCCGACAAAGCTAGGGAGAAACCCTCGTACATTATCATAATTAAATAGATGCAGTGTCATCACTCCCATGCCCGATCGATAGCCGGAAGAACAGTACAAAACTACAGGGCGATCGGTTGGAATTTTACTTAAATTTCGAGCCAAGGTTTGGAGCGGAATATTAATTGCATTAGGGATATGTCCCGATCGATATTCAGATGCTTCTCGCACGTCCACTAATAAGGTTTGAGAGTTTTCTAACTGGCTTTTTAGCTTTTCGACACTGGCAATCGTGTAATAACCTGCTGGCATCGACATTAGAAATCTATCGATTCTTAATTCCAGATTGAGCGGTTTAGATAGATTTGGTGTCTTTGATTGAGATATCGATGCGGTTTCTGTAAGAGTTGCTGCTAAAATTGAATTTTGCCCAGGATCGATCGAGAGACAAGACCAGATGGCAACTACCAATAATATCGTCTGAATTAATTTGTTAAACATTATATTTTTCTCGTAAAATAGCTTTAATATGCCTAACACCAAGATTGTTCTTCTGGAGGATTGTGCAGTAACTCTCGAATATTGGCTTCGATAACTCGGTAGCCCACATTGCCATTTAGCCGCTGCCGTCCTTCATTGAAAATCAGCGTAGGGCTGACCGTAACTGTATGTTCTTTAACCAAGTCAAAATCTTTGGAAAGTTGGGCGTATGCCTCACCACTATCGATCTGAGCTTGAATTGCAGCGATCGGCAATCGTAATTTTTCGGCAATCTCAAATTGCACCTGTCGATCTGCAATATTTGCCAATTCGCTAAAAAATGCCTCTCGAAATGCCCAGATTGCTTTTTCAAAGATCTGTGCCGATCGATCTACTAAACCTTTCGTTTCTAGTAGTTGAATTGCATGAAGAAACAGATGACAGGATGTAGATGAGGGTGGTGTAACTTTCGTCCAAATGTCAGGATGAACGGTGATGTGGTCGAATTTTTTGGCGACATTTAGAACGTGGTTGCTGTATCCTGTCAATCCGCCTCGCTCGCGCCAGCGGTTTTCTAGTTTTTCACGAGCGGTACCAAAGACGGAGACGAAGTGGTGTTCGACTTCAACCTTGTCTTGAAAGGTTGTTTTCAACTCATTCAGTCGAATTTGGGCAATATAAGCCCAAATACAAAGTACATCAGAAAAGTAAAAGATCCGAATAGGTTCCATTTTTGTTTTTGTTAGCTACTAGTAGCTGTAAAGCGGGTATAAATATCGATGCCAACCTAACTAAGACCTCGTTTTGTAGTTTGCTTTAATAATTCAAACCAGAGTAAGCTAATTAATCCACCACCAAAACAAATTGCCAGATCGATCGGGTGTAAAAATGAGAAACTAAACAAGCCCCGCAAGAACGGAACATACAGGACGATCGCCATAAAAAACACTCCCCCACCAATTACCCACCACAGAGCCGGATTGGGCGACTTTAGAATTTTTAGACTCAGATGCGAGGTCGAACCCTCACTCAAAATTAGTCCTAGATTCGCTAGAATCAACGTCGTAAATGTCAATGCCCGCACATCTAATTCACCTTGCTTGCGGTAAGTAGCGATCGCAAAGACTGTCAAAATAACTACTAATATTCCACCCCCTTGGAGCATGGCTAAACCTAAAGTTTTCTTGCCGAACAACGGTTCTTTAGGATTACGAGGTGGACGCTTCATGACATTTGCTTCGGCAGGTTCGGCTTCTAGGACGATCGAGCAAGCCGGATCGATGATTAGATGTAAAAAGGCAACGTGAATTGGTAGTAATACTAATGGCAATTTAAACAAAACGGGAATCAAAGACATCCCTGCGATCGGAATGTGAATTGCAATCAGATATGACATTGCCTTGCGGAGATTATCAAAAATTCGTCGCCCCAATTTGACTGCTTGGACAATCGACGAAAAATCATCATCCAACAACACCAACGCCGCTGATTCACGGGCAACATCTGTCCCCCGTTGCCCCATTGCAATCCCAATTTGGGCGGCTTTGAGCGCGGGGGCATCATTGACACCATCGCCCGTCATTGCCACGACTTCACCCTTATCTTTGAGGGCATTAACGATGCGTAATTTTTGTTCGGGAACGGCGCGGGCAAAGATATTAGTATTTTCAATCCGCTGTTGGAGTTCGGTGTCGCTCATGCGATCCAATTCCGCTCCAGTTATCGTTTCTCCTGTTTGTAATAAGCCCACTTGACGCGCGATCGTTTGAGCGGTTTCTGGATAGTCACCTGTAATCATCACCACGCGAATCCCAGCGGTATGACATTCTTGAATTGCCGCTGCAACGGTTGGGCGAACTGGATCTGAAAGTCCGACTAAGCCGAGAAATTGAAAGGGAAAATCGTGTTGTTTATCGGGTAAATGTTCGGGAGTAAGTACCGGATGGGGAGGCAAAAATGGCGGTGGCGCATCCAAAAGAGACGCTTTGGCAACACCTAATACTCGCAATCCTTGCGCCGCCATTTCACTAACTTGGGTTGTGAGAAGTTGCTGCTGTTGGGGCGTGAAATGACAGAGATCCGCGATCGCTTCTGGTGCGCCTTTAGCGGCAATTTCATACAACTTACCATCCGCTGACTGCCAAACATGAGACATTGCGAGTAGCTGCGGTGAGAGTGGATATTCGCGCAACAGTTTCCAATCGCTGTGCAAATGTTCGGTATGAGCGAGAGATCGATCGCCTAATTCCTTAAATGCCTTCTCCATCGGATCGAAGGGATCGCGTTGGCTGGCGAGAATACAGAACTCGACTAGCTCATGAACTGCTTCAGGGAGTGGCACTTGTGAGTGTAATGCTAAATCGTAAGGCTGAGGGTTTTCGGGATGGTTGTAGGCGAATAACTGCTGCACAGCCATCTGATTTAGAGTCAACGTCCCCGTTTTATCTACACATAAAACTGTTGCCGAACCGACGGTTTCGACGGCGGAAGTGCGACGTGCTAAGACATGATTCTGCGAAATCCGCCAAGCTCCCAAAGCGAGAAAGATTGTCACGACGACGGGAAATTCATTCGGCAAAATTGCCATTGCTAACGTAATCCCGGCGAGGACTCCTTTAAGCCAATCTCCTGTCGTGGCTCCATAAATTACGACAATTGCCACACATAATGCTAGCGCAATCCCAAATAAGCGACTCACTAATCGATTCATTTCCCGTTGAAGAGGAGTCACTTCTGGCGACACTTTTTGTAAGGCGTTGCCAATCTTGCCCATTTCTGTCTGAGCACCGATCGATCGCACCTTGACGATCCCCTGTCCCTGCACCACTAACGTTCCAGAGTATACAAACGGCAATTCATCGCCCCCAGGACGCGCCATTTCTACATCTCCCACAGCAACAACCTTGCGAACGGGGAGGGATTCCCCAGTTAATAAAGATTCATCGGTGGAGAGATTGGTGCAGGATAAGACGATCGCATCCGCAGGGACTCGATCGCCTTCTGCTAGCATTAAGATATCGTCCCGCACTACTTCTCGCCCCGCAATCCGTTTGCGTTTTCCATCCCGAATTACTAAGGCACGAGGACTAGAAAGATCGCGTAAGGCTTCTAGAGCATGTTCGGTTTTACCCTCTTGGTAAAAACCGATCGCGGCGAGGAAGACGACGAAACCTAGTAGAATTAAGGCTTCCTGATGGTCGCCTAAAATCCAATAAATGATGCCACCACCGACTAGGAGGAGAAAGATCGGATCTTGGATGCTGTCCCAGGCAATTGATAATAGACTCCGAGCTTGAGCTGAGGGAAGTTCATTGTAGCCATCGCGTTTGAGGTTAGCGATTGCTGTTGCAGACGGCAAGCCGTTCGCGTCTCG
>NZ_JBGSQZ010000303.1:0-35766 GCF_041737865.1 Chamaesiphon sp. | reverse complement strand
AGTCAGCTCAAGATTAAACCCGTATAATTTAAAATCACGAAACATCTCTTCTAGCTGAAATCTAGTTGCATAAACTCGAACAGCAGTATTCAAGTCTGAAAATGTTGTCAATAGAAACCAACCTTCCTCTATTGGCATACCATGATGTTCTTTTGGATAGTGAATAGCAACATTGAATGGAAACTTATGAGCAGATGCAGAAATATTTACTCCTCGTAAAAATATACTTATGCCTGGAACTGAAGCTAGCTGATTAAGTGTCATTAATTCTTCATTTGAGCAGATGCAGAAATATTTACTCCTCGTAAAAATATACTTATGCCTGGAACTGAAGCTAGCTGATTAAGTGTCATTAATTCTTCATTATCTAGCTGAACATACGTAGTCTTCTTGAGTCTAAGGCAGTAACCCCAACCTATCTCTAGTAGCCAAGTTGCTAAGTGTTTACTACAAAACTCTCTGTCACCTAATAGCACAAATGAATATTCTGGCAATAAGCAGGTAATTAGATGGATTACTGATTGTTGGTCATCCAGATTGCTCGACCCTAATTTGTCTAATAGCTGCGCTGGGCAGGTGACCCGCCTAGCTCAATTAATTGGAATCGCCCGACCCTGAATTATCCAACTTACCATTAATAAATTGTACTTTCGCCAGCTTGTTCTATCGATTGCTAAAATCATTGATTCCTTTTTCTTCCAATAGCCTGTCATTAATTCTATCCAAATTCCCCACCAGATCTTTTCTTTGCAAAATCTAGGACTGTTCAAAAATCTCTGCAATGTTTTGAGCCTACTCGCCGCTAAAATTGGTAGAGGTAAATTATTTGCTAGATGTCCTAATGTGGCTTTAGCTAATAATCCTACTGTTCTCATCAGGATTTCTATCAGCACCAGCTCCGCCCGCCGGATTCAATGTTAATTTGAACCACTTTTGATATAATTCGGGAGACATTATTTGTTTTTATGCTCTCACTTTTTGAGCATATCTTTATTATTATCCCATACTCTTTATGCTTCAAAAGTAACTCGTCTTTACTTCCCTTCAATTTTCATCCAACTGTGCAAAATCCAGTGTGGGAAAACGTTGCAGGGGTGCTTGTCACCCCTTCAGCTTATAAGGAGTTGTTGCTCTATACATTCGATCGAACTGGAGCTGAAGCAATGGGCTTACCAGTTAGAATTATTCATCTCGGATTTATGTCCGCAATTACGCTGACGATTATCGCTAGTATGCAGGCAGTAGGTGTAATTTTAGTGATTTCGCTATTAGTTGGGCCAGCTTTGACGGCATATTTGCTAGTAAAAGAGCTGCATCAAATGATGATTTTGGGTGCGATTATCGGTGCGGTTGCGAGTCTGAGCGGAGTATATATTAGTTTTTACCTCAAGCACGTACCATCTGGCCCTGCGATCGTAATTGTATCTTCAGGATTATTTATCCTGGCATTATTATTTAGTCCCTCCCAAGGTATCCTAACCCAGCGATTTAGATTGCCATCAAGCGGGAATTGATAAATGATTTAGTTAGTAATTGAGCATCAAATACTCTAACTTCGTTTAAGATCGGGATAGGATCGATCTCTTGGGGATATTTATGGCTTACAGTAACTTTACAATCGAAGAAGTCGAACTCCGATTCGACTTGGAATTGCAAGCCGTCTCCTTCTTACCAGAAACTACCCCGATCGCTCCTAGCGATCTACTGAATCGTTACCTAGAGAGAGGTTTAACTTTAGCCAAACGAAATGTCTCTGAAAAAGCTCGCTCCGAATTCCTAATCGCACCTATTCTCCTCGAACTCGAAACCCTCTTGACAGATAGCATCAGCCTCTTCTCTGGCGAAGATTTTACAGTCGATCGATCCCTCGGACTTAATGGCATCTGCGACTTTCTAATTGCCAGATCCCCTGCCCAACTAATTATTAAAGCACCTGTAATTGCTGTAGTGGAAGCTAAAAGGGGCGTGCTGCGAGATGGCTGGGGTCAGTGTATTGCCGAACTCGTTGCCGCTCAAAGATTCAATCTGCAAAGACACCAAGAGATTCCCTACACCTATGGAATTGTCACCAGCGGAATGCTGTGGCAGTTTATCCGGCTGTCTGGATCGACAGTCTCGCTCGAACCCGCTGAAATCCCGCTCCAACCTCTAGATCGTCTGCTGGGCATTCTCTCCTGGTTGGCTCAAAATTAGCCAGTAGCAATAATATGCAGCCGATCGCGGGCATAAAGTCCGTTTAGGCGAGTAATTCAGCATGTTTGCCTCGATCGACAATCTGCCCCGTTCGAGGCAAACAGGCGATCGGCTGCATAGTCAGATGATACATCTTTACCTTTGTTAGTATCGATCGCGTGAATCGGATCGGTAGTTAGTCTCAATTCTTTGATGAGTAGCCAGATCGATAAATAGCCGCATCGATCGATTGAGATGATTTTAGGAGCTAGCCGTTCTCCTAATGACGATCGTTTAGTGCAGTAAATCGATGAAGATTGAGGCTTGTCCAGTTTATAAAATTGAAGCTGAGTTAGAGCAAAAACAGTCGATCCAAGTCTTTTATCATACTTTAGAATTCTTTGGTTTATGTACATTTCGCCAAGCCGCAAAAGGTTAACTTTTTATCAACTAGCGAACTGATAGTCTTTCGCTGGTAATAATTGCCAACTGTGATGATTTGCCGATCGCAAGTCTAACACCGTTTGATGATAGTCAATCAGACTGGGACGATGCCCGACACTGATATAAGTGATGTCTTGGCTTTGCAGTAGCTCATAGAGCCGTCGCTCATTAGTCACATCGAGGGCACTAGTAGCTTCATCGAGGATGACGTATTTTGGCTGGCTGAGGAGAATCCGCGCAAAAGCTAACCGCTGTTGCTCGCCTTGGGAGAGGACAGCAGCCCAATCTTTTTGGGCATCAAGTCCACCCATCCGTACCGATAAGTTTTCCAGGTTTACCGTTGCGAGTGCCGATTGGATTTCCTCATCGGTGATACTTTCCCGCAGGTTGGGATATTTCAATTGTTCGCGCAAGGTACCCAGGAGCATATAGGGCTGCTGAGGCAGGAATAGAGCTTGAGTATAGTCGGGACTTTCGATCGTGCCCGTACCGTTGCGCCACAGCCCAGCAATCGCCCGCAGCAACGAACTTTTCCCACAGCCACTCGCACCCACTACCAGCAGAGATTGACGCGGTGTCAACTCGAAGGAGAGGTTTTGAAATAGAGTCTGCTCGGCATTGGGAGTATTGAGCGTCAGTCCATCGACTTTAAAATGAGTTGAGGAATAATTTACAATTCCAGTATCGACAACATCTCTGTCCCATTGCCGAAAGCGTTCGTACAGCATCCCCAATCGCTCGATACTCGCCGCAAATGAAGAAATACTCTGAATCCGCGTTGGGATAATTGACAGGGCACTCAGCACCATTTGGAAGGCAAATGTGCCCTGCCCGATCGTACCAAAATCCACTTGCTTGGCAAAATACAAAGGGGCGACAATTAGGTAAGGTACCAACCGCGCAAAATAGTTATAAGCATACTGAAAGATATCTAATAGCGCAAACCAAATTATCAACAGATCGTAGTTTCTAATCGCTCTACCCAGCCGACCTTCAACTTGACTGAGTTCTAGATTTTCGCCCCGATAAAAAGCGATCGATTCAGCATTATCCCTCACGTGAACCATCCCATAACGAAAATCACCTTCTAGTCGCAGTTGATTGAAGTTAATTTTAATTAGTTTAGTCCCGATCCAAACTGCCAGAATAGTACCAATCGAAACATACCCAATCAATCCGATCGTAAGTTGGGTAGAAATACTATAGAGAATTCCGGTAAAGGCGACTAAATCTAAAACTGAATCGAGAATATCTAAAATCAGATCTAGGATAGTAGTCGTAAAAGAATTTACATCTTCAGTCATCCGTTGATCTGGATTGTCAATATCTGTATTAGCTGCATTAGAATCTAGTTCATAGTAAGCTCGGTTGCTAAAATAATCCTTCAAAAATGTATTTGTCAACCACTCTCGCCAGAACAGAGCTAGTTTTCGTCGCGTGTAGCGATAACTAATTAAAATGGGAATCGCGACAACCAGGGTAATCCCATACACCCAGAGAAACTCCCAAAACACTTGGGGATTTCTACCATTGAGGGCATTGTCTATAAACCGAAAGACGTAGCTAATCAGCACATTTAGACTACTGACGATGAATGCCAGAAATAGCAATAGTCCCAATACTAACCATTGCTGTTCTCGTCCTCTGAGCTTACGCCGATAAGCATAGAAAATGCCGCTACTGGCAATCAGCAAGACTAAAAATATGTAAGCAGGTAGAAATGTGAGGAGACTTTGAAATATCTCGATCGAGCTTTTGCCCAGACTAGATAGAAACTTGAGATAAATAATCTCATTTACTAACCCTGAGAAAAATTTAGGCGCGAATTGGAAGCCAATTAAGGCGAGGAAGACAACAAAAAAGAACGTAAAAGCAACAACAAATACTAATTGTGTTAAAATCAAAAATAGAAACTGAATCGAACTTCTCGGCCCTGGTGGATAGAAGTAAGGTTGGGCAATTTCAACAAACCGCTGCCAAAGCTGGCGATCGAATCGAAATTTAAGCGGCAATTTAGACTGAGATACTGCGGTCATAGCAATTGGAGCTAAATAAAGATGTCCTGGAGTTGACGATAATCTAAGTTATCTACATTACTCCTTCAATGAATCTTAATATATTTCGTAAGCCATAAGCTGAAATATAGATGGTGGGAAATGCCTAGGCTGTTGACTCTGTACCCTTTTTGAGGGTTAAAATTCATGCAAAATGGCGATGTCCCTGTGAGCGCAAATCCTGGTTGAGCATGGGATTTGCGCTCACAGGGACACCAAAAAATGTCTGAACGAAAAATGCGGAAATGCCAACAAAGTCAACAGCCTAGGCAATGCCCACCCAAAGCCTAAAGCCTAAAACCTAAAACCTAAAACCTAAAGCTTAATCGAGATTGTCGATAGATTTACGTTGAGTATTGAGCCAATGCTCGCGGTAGAGTAGTTCTAGCTGATTTCCCGCGCCTCTAAATAGCTCGATCTGACCGGAAATTAAGCCTTGAAATAGCCGATAAAAACTAAGACTGAAGATCGCGACTATCATACCTGCGGCGGTAGTAATCAGTGATTCACTAATTCCTAGTGTGACATTAGAGCCAGCCGAAGTACCTAGATCGCCTAATTTGATCCCATTTAGAGAGCGAATCAATCCGAGTACGGTGCCTAAGAGTCCGAGCAAAGGAGCGAGGGCAATAATTGACTCCAGCATCTTGTCACCCTTTCGCATCGTCGCTAATTCGTTTTCGGCGGAGGCTTCAAGGGCAAGTTTAAATGTCTCAGGATCGGGATTTGTCCGCTTGAGTGGGGCATAGAGAAATCGACCGATTGGTTTGCGATGGCGTTCTTGTTTGGCGATTTGGGCGGCGGTGTCCCATTCCTGAGTGGCACTGGCTTCTAGTACGCGCTCGATTAGCTCTTCCTCTCTCCTAGTCGTTTTGAACCAAAACCACAACCGCTCCAAAATAGTCGCTATGGATAAAATCGATAGCCCAAATAACGGCCACATGACTGGGCCACCTTTCTCAAACAGTTCGCTAGCATTCATAATTAATCAGTTGACAGTTGACAGTTAGTATTCAATCTCTAGCAGTTAGCAGAAACAAAAAAAAATGTGTCTGAATCTACAGTACCATCAGGCTTGTCAAACAGCCCCCAAAATCATTTTACAATTGAGCCAATCGAGAGCGATCTTGAGATTGTTGCGGCGATGCCCTAGTACAGAGGCTCTGTGAAGCGGCAGACGTTGCGGGAAGTAAGAGTCTTGTTGCGGAAGCTGCGGCTGAGAATGGGAACTCTAAATTTAGATGTCGATCGAGTATTTGTTTCTACCGATATCATCAGATTATCACCATGAAAATTGTCAAATCTACCGATCGATACCTAGCACTAACCAACCAAAACCGTCGCTGTCTTGAGATTTTACCATTTGCGGTACCTTTTATAATCGTTGGTTTAGTGATGATTGCGGGAACAGTTCAGACTACCAAGCTAGAATGTCAGCGGACTGAAGGCAATCAGATCGGTTGTCAACGAACTACTACAGGTATTTTGGGTGCTGTAAAAGACTATATTCCTGGAGAATTGCGATCGGTCAAAATCGTCACAACTAAGAGAGCTGGCATCATCTTGGTTACTACTACAGGTGAAGTGGAATTAACTCCCTATCGAGCGTCTTTGACAAGTAGTCAGGAGCCAATTGCCGAACGCTTGAATGCTTTCTTGAATAATCCCCAGCAGGTGACAATTCGCGTAGAGCAAGACGATCGTTGGATCGATTTGCTTGAGAGTAGTTATTTGCTCAATTGCGGAGTAGCTATTGCGCTGTATGCTTTGGAAATTCACACCCATATGAGTTGTAAGCTCGATCGCGATGCCGATCGAGTCACTATCGACAAAAAGTATTTACTTTACTGCCATCGCCAGACTATACTGCCGTTACCAACGATTAAGCAAGCTCAAGTCAAAGAACTGCTATACAGTATCATGAGTGGTGGTCGTCAACCACTATACACAATCGACCTAATTCCCTTTGATGCTGAGAAGGTCTCCCTCTTAGTATCTATTGAAAGTTTGACAAAATGTCAACAGCTTTTCGATAAGATCGATCGGTTCTTATGTCATCAACAACGATCTTAATTATCTTCACGCGTTATCCTACCCCTGGCGCGGTCAAAACTCGCTTGATTCCGGCTGTGGGAGCCGCAGGTGCCGCAATGCTACACCGTCAGATGACCGAATTTACCCTGTGCAAAGCGCGAGAACTGTGTCAGCGAATGTCAGGATCGATCGTGGTGCATTTTGCTGGGAGCGACAGCCAACAGATGGCAGACTGGCTGGGTACAGACTTAGTTTATCAGTCTCAAGGAGAAGGCGATCTGGGGGTGCGGATGGATCGATCGATTGTATCTGCTTGTCAGTCAGCAGATCGAGTAATTTTGATCGGTACTGATTGTCCTAAATTAACTGTGGATATACTCGCACATGCTTTTGAATATTTGCTCGAACGAGATCTAGTATTGGGGGTGGCATTGGATGGGGGCTATTATCTAACTGGAATGCGTCAGCCTCAGCCGGAATTATTTGTCGATGTCGATTGGGGTACCGATCGAGTATTGCAACAAACGATCGACATTGCCAACTCTTTGAATTTATCAATCGGTTATCTACCTACACTTGCTGATATCGATCGTCCAGAAGACCTACCATTATTAGCACAAGCGGGGTTAGGAGCCAAAATCTCGATCGTCATTCCTGCACTAAATGAAGCGGGGACAATCGCTCAAGTACTAGCTAATATTCATCCCCTCCCAAATGTAGAAATAATCCTCGTCGATGGAGGTTCAAGCGATGACACAGTATCGATCGTGCAAGGATTGGGCGGGAAGGTAATCTCTGCCTCAAAAGGCCGCGCTCATCAAATGAATGTCGGAGCTAAGGCAGCAACGGGTGAAATCCTGCTGTTTCTCCATGCGGATACTTTTTTGCCATTGGGCTTCGAGACGATGGTGCGATCGACCTTGCAGCCACCGCTCACAGGAGAAAAACTCGCCCCTGTAGCTGGAGCTTTTTCGCTCCAAATCGACAATCTGCTGCCGAGTTTGCGATCGATCGAATGGCTGGTAGCATGGCGATCGAAATGGCGACAAATGCCCTATGGCGATCAAGCAATTTTTCTGAGAGCGGAGACATTTTGGGAACTCGGCGGTTTTAGAGAAATGCCGATTATGGAAGATTTTGAACTAATCCGGCAATTGCAACGCCGAGGGCAAATTGAGGTCCTGAGTGCGCCTGTGGTGACTTCGGCGCGTCGCTGGCTCCAGCGGGGAGTCTGGCAAACGACGTTAATCAATCAAGCGATCGTTATTGGTTATTTATTTGGAGTTTCACCTGCACGATTGGCGAGTTGGTATCGTCATACTCCTTTCTCACTCAAGAAATAGATATTTAGTGTAGGGGGTGGATAGTGGATGGCTTGCACTGAGCGACTTGCACTGAGCGAAGTCGAAGTGAGCCGAAGTGTGGATGGTGGATGGTGATATCTATTTAGTGAGTGGGAAGGGAGTAGAAGCCGCAAAATGCGATCGCTTTAGTCGCACAACTTAGGACAAGAATGCAAGCCAGACATAAGCTAATAATAATTCTAGATATGCTCATTAGATCGGATACTGGTGCGTTACGGCTTGAGCCTAACACACCCTACATCAACTTAGCGTTGGCGTGGAGTTTTGTGGCTAATTCATTTAAATAATCGCTCCAACGAAGTCGATCCCCCTAGCAATGCTTGCGGTAAAATTGGATTGAAACTCGAACAAGGCAATGTAGGCGATCGATATGGTAGAAGAATCCGCAGAAAATGTAGTTCCCGCCACAGCCGCCGGGAAAAAAGCCAAACCAGCCGCTTCAGATGCACCTGCAACTGACACCCCTGCGCCCAGTGGAGCAGAAACGCCCGCAGAAAAAACCGTCCCACCCAAAAAAGAAAAACCCCCCGCAGTTGAAGCAAAACCCTTTATTGACTTTATCCAACAAGACTATCTCCCCGCACTTACCCAAGCCTTAGTCGCTAAAGGAATAACCGATCTCCAGGTCGATCTAGAGCGGTCTAAAATCGCCATCAAGGGCTTTGAAACTGCTCCAGAGTGCAATCAAGTCATCGGTCGTTGGGATCGAGGTAGCCGTCAATTTAACGTCTACTTCTTTGATGATAGTATTCAAGGTCAACGGGCGATTTCCTGTGTCGATGGTGCCCATAAAGCCAGCACGCTCGAATCCTTCCTGATCGACGAGCGCAAAATCACCCTAGATCTCCTAGTCTCAGGCGTAGTCCTCCGGCTCAATAGTCAGAAGTGGTTGTTGCGAAATTAATCGCTCTCGATAAAGATGAAGTAATGCTGAGGCTATGTAGCCGATCGGTTAAGATTAAATAGATGTGTGTTGTTTTGCGAACGGGTAAACTGCACCAATCTCTCTGGTGTAGTCGCTCCTGGTGGAGAATCCAACGTGCTAGCTTCATCGCCACAGATCGAGAGATGTCACAATTTGGATCGGCTATTAATTATGATGGAAACTAGTACCCAGTCACTGCGATCGCGCCAACACACCTTAATCGAGCAACTTGCCAATGCGATCGAAACCGTCTGGGCGCAACACCTAGATCTCTCTCCCTATCAACTCCCCTCAGAATTAGGCTATGTCGAAGGGCGATTGGAAGGAGAAAAACTAGTCATCGAAAATAAGTGCTACCAAACCCCCCAATTCCGCAAACTGCATCTCGAACTCGCTCAAGTCGGCAAGAATTTAGACATTCTCCACTGTGTGATGTTTCCCCATCCTGAATACGCCCTCCCGATGTTTGGTACCGATATCGTCGCTGGGCGCGGACAGATTAGCGCGGCGATTGCCGATTTATCCCCGCTCAATGCTCAACGGGTATTGCCAGACAACTATCGCCTCCCCCTGCACCAATTACCTACCCATAGCTTCAGTCAACCCCGCGAGTTACCCCAATGGGCGGATATTTTTTCAGAGTTTTGCTTTTTCGTGCGCCCTTCTACACCTGAAGAAGAGCAATGGTTTCTCGATCGAGTTACCGCCATGCTTACCATTCATTGTCAACAAGCAGCGATCGCCATCCCTGTTGGTACTACCGAACGCGCCGAAATCGTCACCGCTCAAAACTACTATTCCACCAAGCAACAACAAAACGACAAAACCCGCAGAGTATTAGAAAAAGCTTTTGGTACGGAATGGGCGGAGAATTATATGACGACTGTGTTGTTTGATAGTTGATGAGTAAGTCGGCATCAACATCGAGCGCATCAATCGCTCTAAGATCTTTTTGGACTAATTTCAAAAGCTAGTTGATTTCGATGAAAACACAAGTCGAACTCTAACCTTGTTAGCCATGCAAAGTCGCCTTTTTCTTTTCTAGAGCCGTCGGATCTGGAAGAGTCCGGGCTGTTTGCGCCGATGCCAAACCGCTCCAACGGAATACGGATAATGCTCACCAACAGTCACAAGCAGCAGCAAATGATATTTATGAGGTAACGATCGAACCAGACAGTCTCAAGCTGATTCATGGCGATAGTAGATGCCAAATTCGAGCGGGGATTAATGGTCGCGTAGATATCATTTCTAAGGAAGAAACTGTGCTCCAATTTATCCTCGGAGAATCCCGACTATTGGGGTAAACGCGATCGAGCTATTCGTCTCCACTCCTCACTCAATCCGGCTGGATGCAGCTAATTACTATAGATCGCTTACCTTTAAGAAGAAAACCAGACCACCTGTGTGTACAGGTAGAGCGCGGGGATTCTGCTGGTTCAGCTAAATTTTGATTTTACTGTTAGTAAGTGTTTTTAGGTGGGCACACTATCGGTGTAGAGGCGATCTAAAGTCTCTCGCTCGTGCTGGAGCTAGCTGGCTGCTAAACCGGACGCCTCTGTGCTCAGAGCGAGTAAATCTAGTCTATTGCCATACTAACTAAACCGAAATATTAATATGTCAAATTCACTCTCTAGCCGTCCAAATTTAGGTCAATTTAGTAGTATTGTTTGTTTCAAATCAGTCATCACTGGGATGGAAGAAGCTCTGGGTGAAAAAATGACAGCGATTGCCTTGATTTCTGCTGGACGCAAACGTGGTAAAGAATTAGCTCAAGAGTTGGGTTTATCCAATACCAATCCTAGTTTTGACGCGATTGCTACCCAGTTAGATGCTGCCGTTGGTGCTACTGGTACCCACCTAACTGCTGTCGATAAAATTGTCCAAGACGGCGATCTGATCAAAGTTTATTGTTCGGAAACTATTTGTTCTGCTAACGAACCTCAAGGCTCCGATCGCAAATGTACTTTCACCATGGGTGCAGTTTGGGGCGCATTGAGCGAAATTACTGGTAAGAAATTTCGCGGTATTCATACTGAATCCGTCCTCCGTGGTGGTACTCATGACGTATTTGAATTCAGCACTCTCGGCTAATATTGACTGCACAAATCGGTCTTAAATTTTCAATCTAACTAACTTAATCATTGCGAGAAAATCATGGGCACAAGTACAATTGGTGGAATTTTACAGAATTTTGTATCGGGCACTGCGGATGTTCAAGGTGCAGCCTTGGTATCCCACGACGGCTTACCTCTAGCCTCTAGCCTACCTGGGACGATGGACGAAGAACGGACTTCGGCGATGTCTGCGGCGATGCTTTCCCTCGGCGAGCGGATCGGTAAAGAATTGTCCCGTGGTAATGTTGAAAAAATCATGGTTGAAGGTGCTGACGGTTACGGTATCCTCATGGGTTGTGGCGAGGATGCGGTGTTCCTCGTGTTGGCAAATCAGTCTGCTAAACAAGGACTATTGATGTTAGATATCAAACGTGCCGTAACTGAAATCAAAGCTGCATTAAACTAGTACCCTCACATCTAGTTATTTGATTTGCTGCGGAGATTTTCACCCCATCCCAACCCTCCCCTTATCAAGGGGAGGGAGCAAGAAAAGCCCCCCTGATAAAAGGGGGGCTAAATCGACCTAAACTGAAGTCCAGCCGACTTGTATATGTGTGGTGACGGGGGATATTTGGGGGTAAAAGCTGAATTAATAAACTCCAACAAACTCGATCGATGTTAGAACATTACTGGGCATACTCTCAGTAGTAGTGTTCTAAATTTTTACAAGATAGACATTTACTATTCTTAAATATATTGGAGAAATAAATGTCCTTAGCTGGCTATTTATCAGAGTACTCATTAGCCGAAATTTTTCATTTCGTGCAAGAGGGTAATAAAACAGGCGTGCTGTCGATCGAACCAGAGCGCGGCTTGATGCGATCGCTCAGTGATGCTTATAACATCTCATTTCAGGCTGGACGGATTATGTCTGTCACCCATGAGAGTGGAGCAGAGCATCAAGGTTTGCTCAAAATGATGCAGCAACGACGGTGGCTCTCAGCAGAGCAGACGACGGGGCTAGCAACTCAGGTGGGATTGCTGCGCCAACCATTAGGGATCTATCTCAAAGCTCGGAATCTAGCCAATACGGAGCAACTAACATTACTATTCAACTCTCAAGTAGTTGCCACTACCTGCAAATTATTTGAAATCCACCACGGACGGTTTAATTTCAATCCTCAAGCATCATTGACTTATGGTGAAATGACCGGATTGAGTTTAACCGCTCAAGAAGCCGCATTACTGGGACTGAGAATGCTCAAGGATTGGAGCGGTTTGAGTGCCAAATTACCCGCGCCTGAATTTGCACTCCAGAGATTGTCCTCAAAACTGCCCAATCTGCGGTTGGATAGTCAAGAATTTCAAGTCTGGAACCTAGCCTTAGGCGAAATTTCGATCGCTAAAATCGCCGCTCAACTGGGTTTAGAGATTGAAAAAGTTCAACAGATTGGCTTTCGGCTGAGTTCGATCGGGCTGATCCAGGAAGTATCCGTCGAGCCACCACAACCATCGATCGACAAACTGATGGCAGCACCGACACCTGTTGGTGTTGGCGGTGGTAATTCGAGTGTGGCTGTATCGGCTTCGTTCTTGAGTAGTTTAATGGGCTTTTTGAAGAAAAAGGGTTGACAAATCATGGAAATTATGAATTTAGTTGTCACTGGAACGGTAGGCGCGGGTAAAACCACCTTCATTCGTTCGGTGAGTGAGATCGAAGTCGTGGATACCGACAGGCGGGCTACTGATGATGTGGCAAATCTGAAACAAAATACCACTGTGGCGATGGATTTTGGGACGCTGCAATTTGGGGAAGAGATGGCGTTACATATTTATGGAACTCCAGGACAGATCCGGTTTGATTTCATGTGGGAGATTTTGATCGAACGCGCTCATGCTTATGTACTATTGATTGCGGCACATCGACCGAGTGAGTTTCATCATGCGCGGCGGATTATGAATTTCATGAATCGGCGGGCGCAGATCCCAATGATAATAGGCATCACTCATAGTGATTGTGAGGGGGCTTGGAGTAGCGAGGATATCGCTTTAGCTTTGGGTTATCAGGATATCGCGCAGCAACCCCCGATCGTGCTGGTAAATGCCGAGGAGGGGGAGTCGGTAGCCATAGCGTTGATTTCATTAGTCGAGCATTATATGCAGTCTACGGCGGCTGCGGCGGTAACTAGTTAACTAGGTAGTATAAGAATCGTGGCTAGATGCTTGTAGTAAGCCGATCGGTAGGCGGTATATACTTGTGAGTTGCGAGTTTTTTTAGTGTGGGCAGACCCCCCGTTGAGGAGCGCAAATCGCCGCCCTCTCAAACTCGCCCTTCAGATGGATGGCTGGTGTGAAGCGTGGTGCGGCATTCGCTCCATACTAGATTTTAGTAGGGTGTTAATTGAATCGGCAGAACCGACACTGTGCCTAAGGCATACTACCTGAGAGTAGACTACACCAACGCCAACGAGCCTCTCCCTCAGGAGATACTGACATTAGATCTCTAATTTGAGACTGGGGAAGCTAGTAATTTACCGATCGCGGACATGAAATCTTGTTCGATATAGGGTTTGATAAAGTAGTCAACCGCGCCCAGATGAGCGGCAAATTGGCGGTGCTTGGTATTGCTGCGAGAGGTGAGCATCACGACGGGAATATGCGCGATCGATCGATCTTGACGATAGACATTGAGGAATTCAAATCCATTCATATTTGGCATCTCGACATCACAGACAACCAATTTAATTTCATTAGCTTTCTGGCGAAGGATCTGAAGTGCTGCTTGTCCATCCTTTGCTTGCAGGGTGCGGTAGCCAAATTTTTCTAGGGATAGACACAGACTCTGACGGGTGGTAATCGAGTCATCGACGACGAGGATCGAATCGATCGACTCAAAGTCTGGAGTTGGTGTTATTACTGTACAACTAGGTCGTTCGACTAGTACCTGAATCAGGGTATGCGGATCGAGGACAGGGAGGACGCTCCCATCGCCCAAAATCGTACAGCCATAGCTGTAACTAGGGGGTCTAATCGATTTACCAAAGGGCTTGATGGTGAGTTCTTGTTCGGTAATCAGTCGATCGATCTGGAGTGCGACGAGCCGATCTCCTCTGCGGATGAGTAATAGTGGACAGAGCCAGTCGCTAGGGTTATTGGCACTACTTTTGAGGGTATGGGAGATCGCCCGTTCGGGGACGGGGGTGGAGTAGGTGAGCAGCTTGGCAAGATCGTAAACGGGGATCGCCCGTTCGCGCCAATGGAATACCTGGTGCGAATCTTGCTGGGATAATTGGGCGGAAGTCGGGACAACAATTTTTTGGATACTGTCAGCGGGAAAGGCATAGACAGCGTTACCGACTTGGCACACCATCAATTGAGCGGTTGTCAGGGTGAGCGGAATCTGGAGGGTGAAGGTTGTCCCTTTGCCGACTTGAGTGTCGATCGAGATCGTCCCTTTAATCGATTGAATCTGGGCTTTGACGATATCTAATCCCATCCCGCGCCCCGATAGTTTGGTGACGCGCTTGGCGGTAGAAAAGCCTGGTTCAAATAGGAAATCGAGGACTCGCTCTGGGCTGAGAGTAGCGGCATCGACAGGCATCAATAGTCCAAGGGAGATCGCTTTGGTTTTAATCTGATTGAGGTCGATCCCACACCCGTCGTCGGTGATGTCGATGACTGTTTGGCTACCTTGATGGTAAGCGGTAATCTCGATCGAACCGCGTGCTGGTTTGCCCATTGCTTGACGGGCGGCGGGTAAATCGATACCATGATCGAAAGCGTTGCGGAGGAGATGCAGCAAGGGATCGAGGAGTTTGTCAATTGCGGCGCGATCGACTAGGACTCCTGCTCCGGTAATTTTGAGATCGACTGGCTTGTTAAATTCGATCGACAGATCGTGGAGGGTACGGGGAAACCGATTGAGGATTTCCCCTAGTGGTAACATCCGCGCCCACATCAGATCGTCACGGAGATAAGACAGTAGTTGCTTTTGCCGATCGATCTGCTGGTGAGATTGGGTGGTAAATAGAGTTAAATCCTCGATTTGTTCTTCGATTTGGGCGATTTGTTCGATCGTGGCTTGGGCGATAGTGTGGACTTCACTATAGCGATCGAGTTCCAGGACATCAAACTGCTGATTCAAATCGCGCTGCTCTGGAGGAGAGCCACCCACGAGGGGGAATGCGGACTCAGATGGCGGATACCGATTGGAGATGGCTAAGGTGTCCGCCATCTGGCGGAGCCTGTCGCCAATTGTCTGGAAATTCTCACATTTCGATCGCAGTCGCTCCAGGGTGTCGTGGAATTGTTCATTGTGGAGAGCCAATCCATGTCGCTCGATCGCCAGTTCGCCCATGAGGTTGTTCATCCGCTCTAATCGATCGATCCCCACTCTGACGGATAGTTGCGGGATATTTGTCGTGACTTTCCGCGATTTTTTGACTTTGATGGGGGCGATAACTTGGGGTGGGGCAAATGTAGCTGGGACGATCGGTGCTAATTTGTCGAAATTATTGGTAATATCTGCCAGCGTCATCCCGATCTTCCGCTGGTGACGATCTGCGACAGGCACCAATGAGCAAGGTAGATCGAATATATCTACCAAGTCAAAGCTCAGACTAGCTGGAGTGGCGATCTCTAGCGATCGAGCTGGCAGATCGAATATATCTACCAAGTCAAAACTCAGACTAGCTGGAGTGGCGATCTCTAGCGATCGAGCTGGCAGATCGAATATATCTACCAAGTCAAAGCTCAAACTAGCTGGAGCGGCGATCTCTAGCGATCGAGCTGGCAGATCGAATATGTCTTCCAAGTCAAAACTGAGTCGATCGGCACTTGGCAGATCGAACAGCTCTTCAAGATCGAATAAAGTGCTGGAATAGGCGGTACCAGCAGCAATCTTTAGCTGCGGTTGTTCTGCCATCAAAAAAGCAAAACCTGGAGAGATTGCCCCACATGTAGCTCGATCGGTAGTTAGAACTGCTTCTAGGGTGCGATAAAAATCTACCAGGGCAAAACAACAAATTTCGCGGGCGCGGTCGGGATGACGATCTAAGGCGGCGATGGTCGCATGAGCTAGGGTACCAAGTCCAGGTGTATTGGTGAGGCTGGCAATCCCCGTAAATACTTCTGACTGAGCGCGAAACTCGCCCACGGCAATGCGATCGCAGTCTGGATCTAAGAGTACTCGTTCGAGTCTAGCCAAACTTTGGGCGACATCTACCTCAAAAATTGATTGAGTCAGATCGACACCACTACTGAGGAATCCATCGGGAATTTTTTGTCCAGCAATTACAAAGTGACCGATTTCTTCGTCTAGATCGGCGAGGACGATCTGAGTGCTGGTATGAAATTCTGGGAGTAATATTTCGCCGTTCAGCTCGGCGGTGACGAGTCGATTTAAGCAGTCATAGATCTTAAATAGGAGTTGGTCTAAATTGCGATCGAATGGTAAGTCTGGATGGTTGAGCACCCGAAAAATATCTTCGATTTGATGAGCGAGATCGGCGATCTGCTCTAACCCCAAGCTGGCGGCACCACCTTTGATCGAGTGAGCGGCGCGGAGGAGGTTGTTGACTTTGGTGGCACTGCGATCGATACTCAGAGTCACGAGTTCTGTTTCGATCGTCTGAAGCATTTTGGGGACTTCCAAACCGAACAGTTGATAAACTCGATCTCGTAGTTCTGGGTCGATGTACATTGTTAGGAAGTGGATGGTGGATGGTGGATGGTGAATGGCGATTCGCGATACGTAGGCAAAGCCGAGGGTTTAGCGAGACAGGATAGCGAATCAAGACAGTGGTTGGTAGTCACTGATTTGTGGATCTAGTGGTTGGATTAGGTGAGATGTTAAGGACGTTAATGTGTGCGTTTAGGGATGCTATTAAATAACCTACCAATCACTCCTAAGCCATAATTTAATAGCTTATTTTGCGGCAACTCCCTGACTTTCTATTCACCATCCACCATTCACCATCCACCATTCACCATTCACCATTCACCATTCACCATTCACCATCCACCATTCACCATTCACTAAACCTGTTACTCAATCTTGAACTGCCCGACATTCTTCTGGAGTTCCTGAGCGAGTTGGAGCAGATCTTGGAAGGAGGCTTGAACGTTATCGGCGCGGGTGGAGGTTTTGTGAGAAATATTGGCAACGCGATCGATACTTTGAGTGACTTGGGTAGAGTTTTCCGACTGAAGTAAAGCGGCTTGAGCGATCGATTCGACTAGTTCGCCGATCTTGAGGCTGATGGCGGTGATCCGATTGAGACTCGATCGAGTTTCATCAACCAATCGGGTACCAATGATGACTTGCTCGGTACCAGCTTCCATCGCCATCACGACTTCGCTTGTCTGTGCCTGAATGCTGGCAACGAGATTCTCGATTTCTCCAGTAGCGGCGGCAGATTGCCGCGCCAGAGAGCGGACTTCTTCGGCGACTACCGCAAATCCGCGTCCTTCTTCACCTGCACGGGCAGCCTCGATACTGGCATTGAGTGCCAGGAGATTGGTTTGAGCGGCGAAACTACTAATCAGGTTGACAACTTTAGAGATTTTTTGGGAAGATTCACCGAGTCGCTTGACTTTTTTGGCTGTTTCGGCGACTGTATTCCGAATCGTGAGAATCCCTTCTACGGCTAGATTCATCGCTGCGTCCCCAGCTTGAACTAATTGGGCTGATTCCATCACGGCAGATTCGGCGATCAGGGCATTGTTGACGACGAGTTCGATCGATCCAGACATATCGTGGAGGCGACGGAGGGCGATGCCGATCTCTTCGGATTGCTGCAATGCTTCGATCGATAGTTCGGCAACGGAGATCTCGTTCACAGTGGTGGTGCTGACTACTTCTTGGGAAACATTCCGCACATTTCCCACCAAGCCCCGCAAGCTCTCGACGGTAGAATTATAAGAGTCAGCGATCGTGCCAATTTCATCTTCGGTTACATGAGCGCGGATCGTCAGATCGCCTTGAGAGATCCGATCGACTTGCAGCAGTAGTTCCCAGGCATTTTTTTGGAGGATTTTTCTGGCAGCTTCTTGACTAGCGGCATATCCCGACTGCTGAAGATTTGCCAGTTCCAATTGGCGGACTAGTTGGGATTGAGTCAGAGCGACACCGATTTGAGCGGCAAGTTGGAGCAGCAGCTCTACTTCTGACTGCTCCCAAATCCGCGATCGATCGCACATGGTGGCACTGAATAATCCAAAAAATTTCTGGTTGACGATAATTGGGGTAGTGACGATCGATTTAATCTGAATTTTTTGCAAGTTGGCAATCAGACGTTCGCTAAAATCCGATGTCTGGAGATTGTCAACCTTGATAAAAGTACTCTCTTTATAACCCCTACCCAGGACTTCAAACATATCCTCGGCGGGGACAGTAGCACCAATAATCGAAAATTCGGCGGCGGCGATCGATTCGGCGATAATTTTGCCTTCGCCTTCGCCTTCGCCATTAGTGTCTACTACTAATATACTCGCCCGATCGAGTCCCAGTGCTGCCCGAATTTCTGGTAGAGCGATATTGAGAATCTCGGATTCGTCGATCGATTGGCGGAGTTTGAGCGTGATTTCGGAGACTAATTGCGAACGTTTTGCCGCTGCTTCTCGTTGCTCGATCAGCGATGCCTGGTTGAGTGCGAGGGCGAGTTGAGTAGCGAGCTGGTTAAATAAGTTGATTTCCTCCGGTTGCCAAGCTCGGGGTGCTTGACACTGATGAGCCATGAATAAACCAAACAAGTGACTATCGATCGTAATTGGGACGACCAAATTGGCGCGAACTTGGAGGTTTTCGAGCATCTGAATGTGACATTCGCTCAAGCCAGCTTGATAGATATCGGGGTAAGAAGTAATTTTGCCATGTTCGTACCCCGCATCCTTGAGACAACAATCATCGATCTGTTCGTCCAGAATCGAGAGTTTGCCGGGGGCGACTGATTCGGCGGTAATCTTGCCGTTAAAATCTGAATCTAGCTCAAAAATTACTGCTCGATCGAGATCTAAGGCGTAGCGGACGAGTTCCACAGCAGTGGTGAGGATATCTTGACGTTTGAGGGATTGGCGCAGTTGGAGGGTAAAGTTGGAGAGAATCTGCGATTTGCGGGCTTCATTTTCGCGTTGGGCGAATAGTTGCGCTTGATTCAAGACAAGACTGATTTGGATCGCGATTTGCGCCAACAACTCGGTTGTCGCTACCTCCCAAATCCTTGGAGCATGGCACATATGCCCGATAATTAGCCCGCAGATTTTGTTGTTGACTAAGACCGGAACTACTAAATTGGCGCGGACTTGTAGGCGTTCTAGCATCTGGATATGGCAATCAGTCAAGCCCGATCTATAGATATCATCGATCGTCGTAATCCGACCTTTATCGTAGCCTGCACCTTGAGTGGTTTGGAGACAAGTATCCTCGATGACTGTACCCAAAATCGCCAGAGTTTTAGGCGCGACTGATTCGGCGGCGATGGTGGTTTGCCAATTGTCACCGATGTTCATAAACACCGCTCGATCGAGTCCCAAAGCCGTGCGAATATTGGTCAGTGCCGTGGCGATAATCTCTGCTCGATCGACTGATTGCCGCAATTTGAGCGTAATATCTGAGAGAATATTTTGATTCTGAAGCTGGGTTGCTCGTTGTTCGATCGCCTGTTGTCGATCGAGTACTAGCCCGATCCGATCGGCAACAACGGCAAATTTGTCAATATCTAATTGTGCCCACTGCCGATCCTCAGTACAGATATGCCCGATGACCAAGCCTAACACTCGACCTTCCACAATAATTGGTGCCACCAATCGTGCTCGGATTTGGATATTTTCTAACAAAGCGATCTCATCCGCCTTGAGTCCGCCAGTATTGTCTAGACTATAAATACACGAAATCTGCTCTGGTAAGCAACCCTCGCGCTCGATTTCATAATGTAAATAATCGCTCATCACCTGCTCATCTGGTACCAAACACCCAGGTTTGATGGCGATGCTGGTAATTTGTCCCGCGTGATGTTGGTTAAGACCGAACACCATGACTCGATCGAGATTAAATTCGACGCGGATGGTTTCCAATGCCCGATCGAGCAATTCTGTCATCTCGGCTGGATCGTTGAGTTGGAGTGCTTGAGCTAACATATTTGTCCGCCGCAATTCTACCGCTTGAGTCGTCCAAGTGGCAATCTGTTCGATCGCCAAACTCAGTCGCTGTGCTGCTTGCGTACAAAAAGACACTTCCCAGGATTGCCACTGACGCACCCGATCGCATTGATAGATCGATAATAAACCTAACTGTTGTTTACCAGCCAAAATCGGCATCGAGATCGCCGATTTTGCTTGGATCTTGGCAATGAAATCTTGGTGGTGGGGAGTGGTGGGAAGCTGTTGGAGATCTGCGGTGACGATACACTGCCCTTCCTGGTATCGAGCCAATTCACCTGGGGTTTCGGCAAAATAGATCTGCCCCAGGGAGGCTGAGAGAGTGGGATCGCCGAGTGACTCAGCTACGACGATAGAGCTACCATCTGGATTACGCAGACAGATCGACACCCGATCGACATTGAGGATCTGCCGCATCCCGCTGACACCAGCGTCATAGACTTGCTGCTTGTCTACTGATTCCTGGGCTGTGAGGGCGATTTTGCCAAATAACTTGTTTGCTTGTGCGGCTAATTGCTGTTGTTGGAGCGTGCTATTGAAGTTGGCAACCAATTGGTTGAAGCTGTCTGAGAGTTCTTCAAATCCAGCAGTATCGATCGATCCGAGTTGGGCACCGAGATCGCCATTGGCAGCTTCGGTGATTTTTGTAGTGACTAGATCGATCGAGTTGGCGATCCGGCGACTCACCCATGCGGCAACCCCTAAATTGACAAAGCCAATCGAGAGCAACACAATTAGATCCGTACCCCAAATTCCATCATCTGGACGAGCCATTTGCGCCATCTGGGGCGAACTAGGTTTCGTCAGCCGACTGACACCGAGCCACCCACCCATGCCGAGTGGCAGGATAATAAACGGGAGAATCATCAGAAAAATCTGTCGCTGCAAAGATTTCTGCTGTCGTCGCTGGATTTTTTGCTCGAAAGGCGCGACCGTAATTGATGAATTTGGCGGCTCCATTTCAGTCATTACTTGTGCTTGAGATACCCACAGGACTGAATCTGTAGCTGGCTCTAGCAATGGTGTTTCGGTAGTGGGAGCAATTTTCTCCACGTCATTTCGATCGATCGTATTCATCAGTTTATTGTTGTAGAAAAAATTAATCTCAATTCAATTAGACATCAGCATCAAAATCCGGACGATCGAAGATTGCTTGCCCATCCACTACCAAAAAATTTTCACCTGTAACCGCTGCCCACACCCCGCGCACCCATGTTGATAATGCTGCAAGCCGCTGTTCGAGCGGGCGGATCTGCTCTGGCTCGTACCATTCGATCTCGGCAATCTCGTCTACAACTAAACCGATGGTTTGCTCCTGTCGCTCCTCCCCAATAGCTTTACCCCGTTGCTCGGTGGAACTAGCGAGAATAATTGTCGGTTGGAGACTGCGGTAACGCCTCCCCTTCGTAACACCCAATAACATTGCCAAATCGACAATCCACAGAATCTCGCCCCGCCAATTATAAACACCCATCACCCCAGGGGGTAGATGCGGCATTGGCACCACTCGATCGATCTGAATATTTACCAGTTCTGTGACTTGGATGTGCCGCCGTCGCTCGCTCTCCACATCTTTGGTACCAGCGATCCTATCGATCTCAATTAATGCTGTCAGATCGGGTAAGAGCCGAAATCTCAAAAATTGCTGTTGAGTTCGTGCCGACTCAACCAGTGATGATGTTGCTAAGTTCAATTTATCCACCTCTACAGTGCGATTACATCTAGATCTAATTCATCAATTTCTGAAGCACCTCGACAAAATCATGCCGATTTACTGGCTTGGCTAAATAGAGATCCGCACCCTGTTTCAACCCCCAAAATCGATCCATATCGGTATTTTTAGTCGAACACATCACAACGGGAATCTTCTGAGTATCAGTTTGGGACTTGATCGCCCGACAAATTTCAAATCCACTGCGTCCTGGTAAAACGACATCTAGAAAGACAATATCGGGCGTATTGGAACTTAAATAAGTCAGTGCCTCTTCCCCATTCACTGCCGCAATTACCCGCCAACCTAAGTTTTCCAAGTAACTAGTCAAAATCATCAAATCGGTCTGAACATCATCGACGATCAATGCTGTGGACATTTTAGTTATCATTTGTAGGGCGATATTTATAATTAATTTGCGGGTACGGGAGTGAGATACTTTTGGGCAATTTCTAGTACCAGCTCTGCTTGGACTGGTTTAGTTACATAATCAGTCGCGCCGACTACCTTGGCGCGAACCCTGTCGATCACCCCATCATTACCTGTCAAAATCACAATTGGGGTATGCTGAAAAGTGCCGATCTTCCGCAGCCGACTACAAATTTCATACCCATTGGCATTGGGCATCACCAAATCTAGAAAAATTAACTGGGGCTTTTTGGCAATGACGATCGGAATTGCTTTGAGCGAATCCATCACACTAATAAACTGATAACCCTCTTGTTGAAAAATTTGCTCCAACCGATCGCACACAAACGGACTATCATCGATACAAATAATCAATGGTGGTCTAGATCCATGTGGATACTTACTCTGGACGGGACTGGTAAAATCTGGTAAATCTACCAAGCTCAGGATGCCAGACTCCAGATGCGATCGAAAAGATTGACCGATGGCTACAGGCGATTTGCGGGCTTTGACGGCAATTTCTCGCATACTATGTTGCCCATTGAGGACAAATCGCAGTGCTTTATAAGCCGATGGCGAGACGATCCGTTGAAACTCCGTTTCCACCGCGATGGAGATCGATCGATCTGGGAGCATCTGCGTCAATCCCGCCTGTTGCCATTGCTGTTGTTGTTGGATCGCCAACCCAAAGGCTCGATCGATATCGATCAGCGTCAACTGCGGACTGAGCTGTTCTTGCGCCATCTGTTGGTAGCTCACTGATTCGGCTTGAATGATATCAAACAGTACCTCAACGATCGTGGTTTGGATCTGTTTAATCAACGCATTTCTATTAATCCGACCCTGTTTAGCCCAATTAACTAGCAAATAATACTCCCAACAGCTATTTAGCTCTGCTAGTGTCAATGCTGAAATATTTGTCAGCGCATCGATCCGCGCCTGGAGATCTTCAGCAATGCTGACATCTACACCCGATATCGCCGAATTTCTCACCCAACGGCGAATTGGATGGCTACCACCAGTAGCATAGAGGATGCGACCGAGGTAAACATAAAGGCACCACTCGATCCCCGATGAACTTCTTAGTAAAACATGTCCACTGAAGTGTTGGTGCTTGATTTCACTCAACTGAGTAGCCAAGCAATCTAGCGTTATATATTCAGCAACCATTTGATTTTTCCCTTCTCAGCAGGTATCATTCGGGACTTGGGTTCGGGCTAATTGTGTCGATTCCGTACAGCTATTGTGCCCACTGTCATCATCTTTTGCTCACAATGGATGGAAATTATTCCCATACCAGTGACAAATGAGCTACGTGGCTGTACACGATCCCACACATCCTCATCCCAGCATTGGTTCCTAAACAATTGTCAAAATATCTTGACAAAAGCTCAATTTTGTTCATCCTAAGCATTTTCGATCGAATCGATTTGCTAAAAATTAAATTAAGCTGTTTAGCATCCCCGCGAAATTAATTTACTCCCTTCCCACCCAAGGAATAGACAGCCCAGTTCACCATCCACCATCCACCATCCACTGTCTTGATTCACTGTCAACTGTCTAATTTATGTCAATGGGAATACCCCAAATCTACCCATGTACAGATCTACAATTTTGTCAAATGAATGTTAAACTTCTTAATATCTAAGTTAAAGCTAGATCGAATCAACTGTCCCAATCGGGACAACTTTGCTCAACCCCAACAGTTAGGAGTAAACTATGTCTAAATCATCTGAACTATCTTTGGAACAACAATTCAGCATCCGATCGTTCGAGCACCAAGTCAAGGATATGAATCACGCTCAGACGCAGGAATTTTTGGTCAACCTGTACACCCAAATGATGATGCAGGAAAATAGCTACAAAAACTTGCTCAAACATCAGTGGGGAATGGACGAACCCAGCCAACAAGCAGCATAGTCAGCAGTTGAAAATTACAAAATAGTCAAGAGTCGATTTAGTGTCTTTACACTAGTGACCTCCCTCTCTGTCTGAACGATCGATAAGGTGGGGACTGGGGCGCGAACTGTTGGACATCGCAACATCGGTAATGTGTACATGGTATCTGGGCTGTAGCTAGTTGTACAATGGTCGAGATTGAGGCAGACTGGAGCCACGACCAAAGTATCTAAATAGCTATTTTATGTTTGATTGTATAATTGTCGGTGCTGGCCCTGCTGGGGGCAGTGCAGCCTACCATCTAGCCAAGCAAGGTAGATCGGTGCTGATTTTAGAACGAGATGAGCTACCTCGGTACAAACCCTGTGGTGGCGGTGTATCTCCAGCGATCGCGCAGTGGTTCGATTTTGATTTTAGCCCAGCAATTTCCTGTCGAGTAGACACATTGCGATACACCTTTAATTTAGAAGATCCGGTTGATGTCAAGCTCGAAAATCAAGAGCCAATCTGGATGGTACGCCGAGATATTTTCGACCATTTCATCGTCCAACAAGCCCAAAAGCAGGGCGCAGAACTCCGAGACAATACACAAGTGACTGGGATCGAGTTCAAAGTCGATCGCTGGCAGGTAAATACCGCCAATGGTAGCGTCGAAGGTAAGTATCTCATCGCTGCCGATGGTGCCAAAGGTAATATGGCAAAATGGTTGGGCTTCAAAGATCGCAAACGTCGGCTCGCTGGCGCACTAGAAGTAGATGCCACTAGCGACAATGTTGTCAATGCGATTAATTTTGAATTTGGATTAGTCAAAAACGGTTATATTTGGAACTTTCCCAAAGCCGAGGGTTATTCGATCGGGATCGGTACTTTCCGTGGCGGTGAAGCTCAAGACTTCAAAAAAATTCTCGATGTCTATGGCAAAAGTGCCTTCGGGATCGATATCAATAACTTCCAACAACACGGACATCCACTATGTCTGTGGGATGGCGATCAAAAACTGCACACCCAAAATGCTGTCCTCGCTGGAGAAGCCGCCTGTGTCGTCGATCCGATGACTGCCGAAGGTATCCGTCCCTCAATTTTGTCTGGGATTAAAGCGGCTGATGCGATTCATGCTGCACTCAATGGTACCAGCAATGCTCTAGAGAAGTATACCCAAATCATGGCAACCGAATGGGGTGCAGACATGAAATGGGCGCAGCGACTAGCTGCGGCTTTTTATCAATTCCCCAAGGTGAGCTACAAAGCAGCAGTAAAACGTCCTTCGGCGAGTATGACGATGGCAAGAGTCCTCGCTGGCGAACTCAGCTACTCTGATATTGCTGGTAAAGCAATCAAGAAACTCAGCGGGAGCCTGTTTAGATAGGGAAGTTGCCACAAAATTATCTCCCAAATCGTAGGGTGTGTTAGCGACAGCGTAACGCACCATCTTTAACGGCTCAAATCGTAGGGTGTGTTAGCGACAGCAGGTCTCCTGTCTTGTCAGCTTCGGGGAACCCGTAAGCCCATGTGTTTGGGTCGAGACAGCGTAATATACCATACATCTCATCTGGTGCGTTACGGCTTGTGCAGAACACACCCTACACCTAAAGCCAAGGCTTTAACAGTATTGTCATTATCTTTGAGTGTGGCAGACCACAACGTCGCACCTGCGGCATTGAATCCATTAGAGCCATAAAAAATCGCGATAGCTAACAGGCTACCGCGAGGAAAAAAGATAAGAAAATTGGGATAAGACGATCGTACTGATGAAGAGTTACAGATTGGTGATGAAACCGACGATACCGTGTCCAGTCAAGACTTCTTGAATCAATAGTGCAACAAATCCTAGCATTGCCATCCGACCATTGAGTGTCTCAGCGTACTCCGTCCAGCCAGCTTGTGGTCCTTCGGTGACGTAAACTTTTGGCTCGATGGCGAAGTTGTTTTCTCTACCGTCGTTGTCGATGAAGGTTCTTTTTTGCATAACGATCTCCTGAGTGATTAGTACTGTAGATGTTTTCTTATGTAAACTGAGAGATAAGAAGCGATCGAGACTTGTAACTACAGGTTGGCGATGAAACCGACGATACCGTGTCCAGTCAAGACTTCTTGAATCAATAGTGCGACAAACCCTAACATTGCCATCCGACCGTTGAGTGTTTCTGCATACTTAGTCCACCCAGCTTGAGGTCCGTCAGTGACGTACATTTTTGGCTCGATCGCGAAGTTATTTTCTCTACCGTCGTTGTCGATGAAGATTTTGCCTTGCATAATTGGTTCCTGCTTGCTTGCGATCTAAATATTTAGTTATATAAACTAATATAACAATATCTTTACAAAAAAGCAAGTACTTTTTACAAATCGATCGATCGCCAGTTAGCTAAAAATAGCCAAACAGTTCAGACAGAGCTAATTGTAGCCAATTGGCTCAGAAAATATCGAAGTTAACTCTCAACTGCTTTTACCCAGCAGCCTAAGAGGATCGTCCTCAAGATATTAACTCTCAACTGATTAACGAACAACAGAAGCTATGGCTTCGGGGTTTCAACCCCCACTGGTACAACCCAATTATCAACTATCAATTAATTCAACCGATGACTTCTCCAAATCTCGAAATTACCGTCACCATCAAGCTGTTTGCTGTGTATCAAGAAGCCTTTGGTACAGCCGAAATATCTCGCCAATTTCCACCAAATACGTCTGTCAAGGCAGTACTCGATCGATTGACGAGCGAGCGACCCCAATTAGCTCAATGGCATGATGTGACGCGATTTGGGATAAATCTAGAATTTGTCGATCCCGATCGGATCGTGCTCGATCGAGATGAAGTTGTCTTGATTCCCCCTGTCAGTGGCGGGTAAATCGATCGTTGAGAGCCTGCCAGTGGTAAAATCCTAGCGGTTGGAGTTTGTGGGTAAATCGATCGACTGGAAATCCGCGTCGGTTGATGCCGAGGGCGATCTGCTGGAGAAACATCGTCCGCACCGCATACTCGATGACTGAATCGCCTTGCTGCAACATTAGCTCGGTAATTTTCGCAAGTCGCTCGATCTGGGCATCGACTCCCAGACAGATCGTATCTACAGCAAAATCAGCAAATGCCGCCAGATCCAGAGCAATCGGACGATCTAATGGTAGCCACGATTCCAAATGCTCATCCCATTGAGTCCGAAAAGCTGGGAACTCTTGGACAATAATCTCCATACAATTGGTACGATCGATCTGAATATAGTCCATACGCTGCTAGTTCTGATGACTAATCACTTAGATAATGCGATCGCGCTCCTCCAATCAGCTACCCAAAGTCTAACAGAATTAGCGACCGCGCCCGTTGCTGACATCGATCGCCTGTCATTAGATGCAGCATCAGCTCCACCACAGCGACAATCGTTGAGAGAAACTGTCGCGAGTACTGTAGAACAGCTTCATCGGGCATTAGCCGAACTAAGTGCCGCAATCGATCCGCCCTCGCTAGACAAAATTCCACCAGAATTGTTAACCAAAGCCGAGCGATTGGGGATTCCTTTAAATGATATCGAGGTACGCGTGTCAATTACGACACACCATCTCAGTCAATTTGTCGGCATTCTCAATGAAATCGAACAAAGATTTGAAGAAATCCGCCGCGTGCGGGAATACTTACTAGTAAGGTTGCCAGATATCCCGATCGAACAACTTGGTGCTAGACTCCCAGTCTATACTGCGGCTGACTTTGAGTGGACGGAACCTCGGCTCTCCCCCACAGAGTTAGCAGCAATCAAATCTAAATATCAGATCGATCGATTATTGGAGCGACCCACTCGGCAGACTGACTTATTTAAGCAGATTGCCGCAGCCGATATCGCTTGGGAACAAGCGCGGATCGCTCCACCGTCTGAGCATCTACACGATCCCGACGATCTGGACAACTTACCATATTAAATTAATTGATAATTGATAATTGCGGATGCGCGCACGCCTTTGTTCCCCGACGGTTTAGCGACCCAAATCACGCGGAGGTTCCCTCCGCATGTGTTTGGGTCAAGACAGCGCACCAAGCAGATAATTGATAATTGATTTTTGAAGATGGGAATTTAGACCCATGCTTGGCGTTAACTGAGGGAATAGGGGACAGGGGTTGGAGTGTGAATTTTCTATCCATTTTAAAACTAATCTGCAAATCCACAGAGAAATTTGCCACCATTCACCATTCATCCCCTACCCTAAATGTCTAATTTGACGCTGAGAAGAGAGTAAAACCCAAAGCCTAAAGCCTAACTAACCCCTCCCGATTCCCTCATCATGAAACTTACAACCATTGCGACGACGATTTTGCTACTAACTAGTTTTGCAGCCACCGCTCAAGCTGAAAATATCTCTCATCTTCAACAACTACTATCGACAAAAAATTGCCCACAGTGCGATTTGACTGGTGTGGGATTGGTGATGAACGATTTGGCTGGTGCCAAATTAGAGCGAGCGAATCTAGTCGGTGCCAATCTCAGTCAGACAAATCTCACTGGAGCAGATTTACGCGGCGCAAATTTGAGTGGAGCATCTCTCTATGGTGCAAATCTCACTGGAGCAGATTTACGCGGCGCAAATTTGACTGGTACCGATTTGCGATCGGCTTATCTGACAAATGCTAATGTGCAGGGGATTGATGTCCGTAAAGCTTATTTAGAGGGTGCTGTGGGCATCCCCACCGCTTTGGGTACCGCTGACGATTTTTATAAATGGGGCTATGCTGCATGGCAGAAAAATGACTTTACAGGCGCGATCGAACATTACGATCGGGCAATCGGTCTCAACCCCCAATTTCCAGGCGTTTATCTTGCCAGATCGGTGGCAAAATTCCGGCTCCAGGATGATGCTGGTGCAGTGAAGGATGCGATGGTGGCAGAACGCTTGTATTTTGCTAAGTCCGATCGCGAAGGCACTCAAGTCGCCCAAGCACTGATCGCCAAAATCAAATTTGCTGGCAAACCAAGCGAGTCTAACACTAATGTAGGTAATGGCAATTTTGTCGATCTAATTACAGGTTTGAGTACGATGTTGCTGCGGTTTTTCTAACCCACATTCCGCGCTTCAACTTTTACGACACATACTAGTCACGAAGACTCGACAGTTTGACGATGCTACCGATCGTAACTCACTGATTGTCGTGACGCAAATTTAGGCTTTTTTGATGCTACTTTTCCGAAGTGCGGAATGTGGGTTCTAAGAGGATGTCTGAAAATACGGAGATCCCCCTTACATTGATGTGAGTTCGGGTTAAGGATATTTGCTTCGTTCCCGCACCGCCAACGATTGAAATCGTGGCTCATGTTGCAAAGTCCGCCTGCTGTACTGAAGGTCTAGTCCGCGAAGGCGGACTTTGTATTAATCGGCGGCGATCGGGATACAGATAATATTATAGATAAAGGCAAAAAACAGATTTTGGTCGATCTTGGTTAATGTCGATCGACTGAGTTCGATCGTGGTGACAATTGCTAGTTAAAATCTCAGCACTATCGTTACGGCTGATATTTGATAGTATGTAGAGAATTGTGAGGGATCGGGAGCGATAATTTCAGATCTAAAGGTATTGATGAGCGCGTAGAAATAAGCACCATATCGTTGGTACCGAACCAATAATTAGAAGCAGACTCAACACGATCGCAATTAATAATTCGATCGCGTGATTTGGCTCCCGAACTGGAGATCGCTGAAGTACCAAGTTAGTCTCCACCGATGTAGATAAATTGCAATCGATCGGATCGATCGATGTAGCTTGATATCCAGCAGTTGTTACTGCTTGAATAATTACTTCAGCGGTTGTTGCTTGGCGATCTTAACCGACTGTTGCTAGTTTTAGGTCAAAATTGACATGTGACTCGACAACGCCAGGTACGAAGGCGATCGCTCGATCGCCTTCGTACAAGCTAGACAACTCAACCCCGCCAGTTTTAAGCCGAGACGTTCTATATACTCACACCAAAATGTAGATTAGTTTTTAGGTTATAGATCGGTAAAATTGCAAGATTTCAATCATTTAGCGATCGTATATCCAGCAGCAATAATCGTTGTTTGGAGAGTCATAACTGGCAACTCACTCTCAATTTGGACTAGTTTAGTCTGGGGGCTAGCAATAATTATAGCTTGTGGATCGATCGAGTGAATAGCTTGACTAATCGTGTTAACACAAGCACCGCAAGCTAGATCTGGAACTGTAAATGTCGTTTGCATGACGATAATGTTTAGTTAAAAATCTCCTTCAACGATTCTAGCTTGTAGCTAGTGACTGCGTAACAACTTTCGGGTAGGATCTAACTGTTAGAAAAAATAAATCCCCATCGTCGCTCGATCCAATATTCATCAGCAAAGTCGATCGAGCAACACATCCTTGACCTCATCATGAAGTCTAAGCTGTATATCGGAGAAGAAATTTTATGGATCGATCGCGATTACCGTCCGAGCAGGCGATTGGCTCAGTTCGAGAGCGCGATAATCGAGACAGACGCTTTGCACATCCCCACGCCTGGAATCATCGATCGATCGCCAACACATGCTAGTCACACCGAAATACCAGCAAGTCGCAAACAGCCGCATTCAAGTCGCATTCCTATTTTGCTCTGAGCACCCAAATTTATTCGAGGGCTGCATCGATCGAGAAATATAGCACTACGCAAGCACGTTAGGACGTGTTTGAGTCTGCGACGGCGGACTTCAGCAATTCTCATTATGGAAATAAACCTACTATTCTTAATCGATTGAGCTGGCTGTAACGACCACAATTGGTTTATCGATCGCCAGCTTAAACTATGATTTATAGTACAAAAGTTTTAAAATGAGAATTGCTGCGGACTTTGTATCAGTAGCGACGACTAGCAATTGTACTATCATAACCTGAGCTTAATACTGCTTAGTACGATCGATTGGGCATAATAAATACCACCTCATATCGATCGATTTCAGGCGCTCTATTCTAATAGCCTTGGCGGTTGCGATCGCTACTTACTCCGCCATCGCTTTTTCCATTGCGAGGTAGTCTCCAATCCACAATCATCCTGCTCTAATTCACGCCGACTCACGATTTTAGCCATCGAATCTGACAAGGTAAGATCGCGGTAGGGAATCGCTGCGCGTGTCTGTAAATGCTCTCGTTCCTTTTGCGACAAAGGTGTCAATTGTGCAGATTTAAAACTAGCGATCGTCCCTGGTGCTTTTCTTCCGACTGGCATAATCTCAGCGACGGATAATCCAGCTTTGATCGCAGCAGTACGTACTGCTGCTGCACATGAATAGGTCGCAATTATCCCATCAAATGCACAACATCTAGCCACTCGATCGATAAATTCTATCGTCCACAATTGCGGACAAGATAGTGGCGAAAATGGATCGAGAAAAATCGCATCAGCTTTAAATCCCCTCTCGATTATCTGCCCAATCGTTTGCCGCGCATCACCGATTGTTAATTGCGCCTTCAGCCGATCTCGATCGATTATTTCCGATCGCACTAATTGAGTTAATAACTGTGGAATTGGCTCTTTCCAATCACCTAATAGATTATGCTCGATCGCGGCAATTGCTACAGTTCGATCGAGTTCGAGTGCGATGATTTCCACCGTACAAGCTGGATTCGATCGCCAAATAGTTGATAATGCTGCGGCACTATTGTATCCCAGTCCATAACAAATATCTAAAATCCGCAGATGCCCGCGACAGGCTTTTTCGGCGAGTAAAGTCGGTATCGCATACTTAAAAAGCGACTCTTCCTTTGCCCCATATTTACTATGAAAAGTCTGCCCAAACTCCTCCGAGAAAAAGGTGTAAGAACCATCATTGGTTATGTAAGGAGCAAACTGCTGGGACATAATTACTAGTTAACTCGGTTTTTTAAAATTTAAGCTAGAACTCTCCGAGGGATAATTATATACTCGCTATATGAACTATTTTGGTAGTATACTTCAAAGCAAGTGAATCCGTCAAGCTAATTGAGAATAGCATCAAATATTTTTAACTAAATTAGGGCAATAATAACTGTTGTTAAGCAAATCATTAACTTTAGTCAAGTCCAAATTTAAAGTTGGCAATACGCAGATGTAGGGTGTGTTAGGCACAAGCCGTAACGCACCAATACCCGCCTAATGGCTTATAATCGATCGCAGGAAGTTGTCATCATCTCAGACTAAAAATGCTAAAAGCCGGAATCGTTGGACTGCCAAATGTGGGCAAATCGACATTGTTTAATGCCCTAGTTGCCAATGCCAAAGCTGAAGCTGCTAACTATCCGTTCTGCACGATCGAGCCAAATGTGGGGATTGTCGCAGTACCTGATGAGCGTCTACAAGTCCTCGCAGATATGGTTAATTCCGAGGATATCGTCCCCACGCGGGTAGAATTTGTCGATATTGCTGGTTTAGTGAAAGGAGCCAGTCAGGGAGAAGGTTTGGGTAGTAAGTTTCTTTCCCATATTCGGGAAGTAGATACCCTCGTCCAAGTCGTCCGCTGTTTTGAAGACGATGATATCATCCATGTATCGGGGGTCGTCAATCCCCAACAGGATATTGAAATTATTAATCTAGAATTAATTCTGGCAGATATCGACCAAATCGAAAAACGGATCGATCGAGCGCGAAAGACAGCCAGAACTAGCAAGGAAGCCCAAATCGAAGTCGTCGCCTTGGAAAAACTGCTAACGGATCTAAGTGCAGGAACAGCAGCCAGACAAGTCGAATTGAGCGAAGAAGAAAGCGAAAGTGTCAAGGGTTTAGGATTGCTTACCCGCAAGCCGATGATCTACGCCGCAAATGTCTCGGAAGAAGACTTAGCCACAGGTAATAAATTTGTCGAGCAGGTAAAAGCTTTTGCAGCTAAAGAGGGCGCACAAGTCACCATCGTCTCTGCTCAAGTAGAAGCCGAACTCATCGAGCTACCTGAAACTGAAAAAGCCGAATTTCTCGAATCATTGGGCGTAGCTGAAGGCGGCTTGAAATCCCTGATTCGAGCTACCTATCACTTACTCGGACTTCGTACCTACTTTACTACTGGGCCAAAAGAAACCCGCGCCTGGACGATTAAAGTAGGCATGTTAGCACCTCAAGCGGCGGGAGTGATTCACTCCGACTTCGAGCGTGGCTTCATTCGGGCCAAAACGATCGGGTATGCTGATATGGTCGCCACCGGATCGATGCAAGCAGCCAAAGATAAGGGATTACTTCGGAGTGAAGGTAAGGAATATTTAGTTCAAGAAGGCGACATTATGGAGTTCCTGCATTCTTAACAGGAAACCCTCGCACATCGATTGTGCGAGGGTTCTTTGTCCGAAAATACTATTCAAATTTTTTCGACTTATAAATCGGGATGATAGGATTTGAACCTACGACATCCTGCTCCCAAAGCAGGCGCGCTACCAAGCTGCGCTACATCCCGTCATTAACATCATCATAACATACTATCGTTTGGATCGATCGACAATATCTCAAATATCCCGATTTCTAGTCAGGATACCAAAACATCCCCTTAATTCCTTCAGGATCTTCCACAAAACCCATCCCACTGTAAAACCCTACTACATGGGCATCAGCAAATAGCGTAATATTACTGATATCCTCAGCGCGAATCTTATCGATCGTATATTTCATCATCGCCTTACCCAATCGCTGACCCTGAAAATCAGGATGAACCACCACATCCCAAACAGTCGCATTAAAAGCCCCATCAGACGTAGCACGAGCAAACCCAATCATTCTTTTGGTCGCCCCCCTGACTTCCCACATTGAGACTACAATGAAACTATTCTGGAGTGCTTTCTTGACCTTCCGCAGTGGGCGACGAGACCAGCCAACAATATCACATAGTTCCTCCAACTCATACAAGTCGAGGTCTCGATCGGTACTAAAAAAGACCTGAGTATTTGGAGGTAAATTAATTCCAGTTACTTTTACAGCAGTACTGACAGACGCACTAGCTTTAGATTCAGCAGCCGTATCGCCCCCACTAAATAAACTCTTCCAAAAAACCATGTGGTGTGGACAAAAAGATAATGAACGATTGCAATTCTCAACTCTCGCCAGCCATACAGCTATAAAAGAGTTACCCAAAATCATAACATTATTTCTCGGGGAAGTCCCGCTCCCCAGCGTCACCTAGCACAAATAATTGCCCAACTTAGCGCGGGAACCAAATCGAAATTGCTGACTCACCACATTAAACTTAGATAGTTGTCATCCCACCGCCCTTCTCCCATCACAAAAGCCCAATTGCCACGATAAACCTGCACCCTAACCAACTCCATATCTAGCAAAGCTAAATTTTTCAGATGACCAAAATTAACCTCGATCGATACCAACATATATTAGTCGTCGATCTCGAAGCCACCTGCTGCGATCTCCAAAGCATCCTCCGTCACCAGATGGAAACTATCGAAATCGGCGCAGTCATGGTAGCCACTGACAGCCTCAAAATCGTCGATGAATTTCAAACATTCATCAAACCCTTACGCCATCCCGTGCTCACCGAATTTTGTCTGAATCTAACTTCCATTACCCAAATCCAAGTTGACAAAGCCCCGACCTTTTCAGATGCAATTAAACTCTGGCAACCTTGGCTATCTCAATTTGATAAAGCTATCTTCACCTCCTGGGGTGACTACGATCACAAACAACTCCAACAAGACAGCAAACACCATCGCATCGATCTTCCTTATCCAGTCTCCAGCAACCATGTCAACCTCAAAGAAATCTTCAGTACCACCCAAGGACTAAACAAACGTTATGGTATGGCTCAAGCCCTTAACCTCGCCAACATCGCGCTCACTGGCACTCATCATCGCGGTATCGACGACACCCGCAATATCAGCAAGCTTTTACCTTATATCCTCGATCGACAGAAAATTCCCAATATTTGACATAACATTAGCAATTCCTAAACCAAAAAGATCGTTATCTGAAGGTTGATCGTCCTGAAAATCATAGATATCGCCCTGCTTGCAGAGCAAGCAGGGCAAAGTTGCACCATCATCTTATCGATCGACTCCAGCCGCAGCGACAGCTCTGCCGTCTTGATTAATTGGGTTCTTTGGGCTATCGATACAGCTTCATTGGCACGATCGATTACGTTCTGTTTACTCGCGATCTTAACATCACCCATAGCTGGATCGGTATTTGAACTCGCAGCCGATTCCATTAGTCTTTAATTTACTGAAACCCGATCCGCTGTATTGGCACGCCCACAGCCATTAATAGTCAAACTACCACGGATGGCTAAACCTACCAGTAATATTGCTTGGCGATCCCCACATCGTGAACCATTCATCATCCTCACATTCCAAACTTGTTTTGAACTCACATTGAGTGTTGCTACAAGAATAAACTGAGTAATGACACGCTTTTAGACAACCGCCCAGCGGATTTCAGTGGGATTTTGCAAAGAATTTAGTAAAACTTGGGCACAATCGCCATCAGAATACAGCTCAAACCCTTGCTCACACTAATTCACACCAATTTCGCTCAAAAGCTTGACAAACGCTGGGAGTTCGAGTTATATTAATAAAGCGGTCGAGGGAAACAGCCAACTGCGAACGACGCAAGTCGCTCCCAGA
>NZ_JBGSQZ010000263.1:0-15096 GCF_041737865.1 Chamaesiphon sp. | reverse complement strand
ATCGAACCCAACTCAATCCCACATCACCAAATCCGCGCTACGATAGATAATCGCCCAAACAATCCGAAACAGAGGCAAGATCGTGGCAGTTGCAGTAGATAGTCTCATTACTCCTGAAATCCTCAAACCCGCTCGTTACCTCGGTAACGAACTCGGTGCGGTGCATAAACCGTGGGAGAGTGCGACAGTCCGCTGGGCACTGACATATCCAGAGATCTACGAAGTTGGGGCCAGCAATCTGGGGCATATTATCCTCTACAGTATTATCAATGCCCAGCCGCGCCAATTGTGCGATCGAGCCTACCTTCCCGCAGCGGATTTAGCGCAGAAATTACGCGATACTCAGACACCATTATTCGGGGTGGAGTCGCAGAAATCCCTCGCCGAATTTGATATCCTCGGTTTTAGTCTCAGCTATGAATTGGGAGCGACGAATATATTGGAGATGTTGACTCTCGCCGGAATTCCCCTGACGTGGCGCGAACGGGCGGCGGGTAATTATCCCCTGATTTTTGCAGGTGGACAAACGGCGACATCTAATCCCGAACCCTATGCGGATTTCTTTGACTTTATCGCTCTGGGAGATGGGGAAGAGTTATTACCCGAAATTGGGTTAGTAGTTGAAGATGGCAAAACTGCGGGACTGAGTCGGCGCGATTTATTATTGGATCTGGCTCAAGTTCCAGGCGTATATGTGCCTCAATTTTACGATTTGCATCCCGATGGGAGCGTCAAGCCAAATCATCCTGACGTACCAGAACGCATCCTCCGACGGGTAGCTACCCCGATTCCAGCATACTCGATCGGGTTGGTGCCTTATGTCGAAACTGTACACGATCGACTCACCATCGAAATTCGCCGTGGTTGTACTCGTGGGTGTCGCTTTTGTCAGCCAGGGATGTTGACTCGCCCTGCGCGGGATGTGGAGCCGGAAGCGGTGATTAATGCGATCGAGACTGGAATGCGATCGACGGGTTATGATGAATTCTCGCTCCTCTCCCTCAGTTGCTCAGATTATCTCGCCCTTCCCGCTGTGGGATTGGAAATCAAGAATCGGCTCAAGGATGAGAATATTTCGCTCTCACTCCCCAGTCAGCGGGTTGATAGATTTGATGAAGATATTGCCAATATCATCGGTGGTACGCGCAAAGGTGGCTTAACTTTCGCACCGGAAGCGGGTACCCAAAGGTTGCGGGATATTATTAATAAGGGTTTGACGAATGAAGAATTGCTACGTGGCGTGAAGACAGGCTTTGAGCAGGGTTGGGATAAGATCAAACTCTACTTTATGATTGGTTTACCAGGTGAAACCGATGTCGATGTCGTCGGGATTGCCGAAACCGTGCGCTGGCTCAAACGTGAATGTTGGGCAAAAGATCGCCGCACCCTGAATTTTAATATCACCATCTCCAACTTCACCCCCAAACCCCATACCCCCTTCCAATGGCATTCCGTTTCCACTACCGAATTTGCGCGTAAACAACGGTTACTTAAAGACGAATTCCGAGATCTGCGGGGCGTTAAAGTCAATTATACCGACGTGCGGATCTCCGCAATGGAAGATTTTGTCGGACGGGGAGATCGATCCCTCGCCCCCGTAATCCGTCGCGCCTGGGAACTCGGCGCAGGTATGGATGCCTGGTGGGAAAGCTTGGAAAAAGCCTATGGTGCCTGGGCACAAGCGATCTACGAAGCTGGTTTAGACTGGAAATATCGCCGCGTCGAAAATGGCGAATGGAATATATTTGAGGATTTACCCCCCCAACCCCCCTTAGAAAGGGGGGCTTCAGATCCGGCTTCCTCCCCTTTCCAAGGGGAGGGCTGGGGTGGGGTAAAAATCTCCGCCGAAACTCCAACCAATAGTCGAGCACCAAAACTCAAGCCACGCATCACCGAAAGCGAAGCTGTGCCAACCTTACTAGCAACAGATATTGCTACGGATTCGGCTGGATCGATCGAATCCCTAGAATTACCCTCCGTCCCCCTCCCCCACAATCTTAACGCCCCCCTCCCCTGGGATCACCTCGATACAGGCATCGACAAAAAGTGGCTCCAAGACGACCTCGAACGCGCCCTAGCCGCTGGCATCGTCCCCGACTGCTCATTCGATGGTTGCTCCCATTGCGGCGTGTGTGGCACCGATTTTGGGCACAACGTCATCGTCCCACCGATGCCGATTCCCGAATTCACTGGACAATTCACCCCCAATACCAACAAAGTACAGCGGCTGCGCGTCTGGTTTGGCAAAATTGGCAAAATGTCCTTAGTTGGGCATTTAGATTTGGCGCGTTTGTTCGATCGAGCCATCCGCCGCGCCAGTATTCCCGTAACCTACAGTGGGGGCTTCCATCCCGCCCCTCGAATCATGATTGCCAATGCTTTACCATTAGGCTCAACCAGCACAGGTGAAATCGCCGACTTTGAACTCACCACCACGATGGATGAGGCGGAATTTCATACCAAATTAGCAGCGCAATTACCCACAGATATTCCAATCTATCGGGTTGAATCTGTCGATCTCAAACAATCCCCTGCTTCTACGTTAATCACTCAGGCGGAATATATCACTACTGTTTCATCAGCTAGTGAAACATCGCCCCAATGGGAAAATTGGATCGCTACGGTGTTAGCTAGTCAGGAAATTATTCAGGATAAAAAGTCTAAATCTGGTAAGAATACGCAAATCAATTTACGCGATCGACTATATGAATTAGAGTTGATGAAGGTTACAGGTGAGACAGATGTAGAACTACGATATGTGGGTAGTTGTGTCAATGATGGGACTTTGTTGCGTCCAGAGCAGATGGTGTTCATGTTAGAACAGGTTTCTGGCGTGGAGTTGCAGTTAGTTAAGGTGGTTCGATCGAGATTAATTTTAAGCGAGTAACTCGATTGGTTCAATACAAGTTATTTACCACATCTTATGAGTTGTAAGGTACTCAAATATATCACCTGTCTCCGCTCTAATTATTCTGGCATAATCAGACGCATATGCCCACGCATTTTCTAATTCTGTCTCTGATAAAGTTGGATACAAGGCGTGAATTTCTTCATCACTGTAATCCAGCATCTCACGCATTGCAACAAGAACCCATATAGGAATTTTTGTATTGATAATACAGGTGCTTCCATCGGCTATTTTAGGATTGCTCTCAACTCCAAGCAAGCTTAGATGATGAGCGATGAAAGCTTCTACTTTTATTCGATGTTCGCTACTTTCTGTCTGCATAAGGCTTTGGTTATAACGAACTTCGATAGCATTGGGTACTTTATTTTCTATGCACCATGCAGCCAGATGACCTAGTTGGATATTTTGCGGTAACTTTACCGTTTTAAGTTTTCTAGTTATTCCACTTTCATCAGATAGGAGTTCTAATTTAATCTTGAATTCCTTTGTACAAGCACGTTTGTATTTTTTAGATTTTTCTCTTACCTCTTCAGCCGTTAATGTCTGAATGGCTAACTTGGATGAATAATTTAGCCTCATGTAGTAATCAACAGCATCAATATAGGAAGCATTAACCATTACATATTGCTTCCACCGCTCCGTAGGATCTTCACTCCACTCTATTTCTGTCTTCTGTACTTTCTCTTTGGGCAAGACATCATTATTTCTACCTGTTAATATCTGAGATATATTTTTCTCGTTGGTATCACAGTTTGTCAAGGTAAATGATATATTCTTTGCCCCTTTAATTTGTGCTATCTCAAAGCTCCAAAACTCAATTCCTAGTCTAGTATGTTTTCTGTCTACTAAGTTGTGCTGATGAAATGATGGAGTAATGGCAATCAGCCTGATATCATTTTTATAGTTAATTAAATTTGAAAATGGTTTTTCTTCAATTAAGCTATCATAATATCTAGTCAGTTGTTGGACGACATATCGATCTTCTACATTCTTTAGCTCAATAATGCTCAGTCGCTGTCGATCGTCAACTGCTAAAATATCACAAATATCACTGTTAATTCTATATTGTTTAGCAATTGGCTGGAGTGATAATAATTCATCTAAGTGTCCGTAGACAAATTTTTCAAGTTCGGCTTCACTTTTAAACTCAACTTTGTCCCCTACCTTGTTTAACATATCGATCGGTTTTAACTAGCGTTATGTTATTATTCCCAAATATCTCTATATAATTGTGTTAAGCTAATCAAAGATGCCTGGGAGAACCATATATGTCACCTATTGCTGAAGAGATTTATACATCAGTTATTCAGACTTTATCACCAACAGATCGATTGCAATTGGCAGCATTGATTCTAGATGGATTAAAGCAGAACGTCTCAGTTATTGACATTAGTGATGACTGGACTGAGCCGGATCGATCGGATGCTATCGATTTTTCGTTACAGTATGCAGATTCCCTTTTAAAATAAACTATTGTCTCCTCAAAATACTTGAGCAACAGGCACAGCCAATGCTTTTCGCAAATCCTGTAATAATGATTCTAAAAACATCGAATCGTTAGTCAAATCTGAAGCCTCATCCTCAGATAACTCTTCCGAATCCAATTGATTTTGATATGCTGCGATCCGAAATTCTAGTGCTTCGGCGATCGACCTCATTGCCTTTGGTGATAGGTTCATCATAGGTAATTTTCCTCAACTTATTTTATAAAATAGATTGCCAACTGACTTTAGAATATGCTGATATTCATCTAATGGCATCGAATAGCTCGGTTCCCAGAGCCAGTGATTCCCATAATCATTTACGACTCTAAGCTCGCTTGGAATTTTTGCATCCAAATCTAGTTTCCACCAGTTCTTGCCAATTCCTCTAACTGAGAATGTAGAAATGCCTCCTGAATTTGCAGCTACCCACATTGTCCTATCAGCTTCATACACATCGATATCCTTCGCTCGGACATTCTCCATTCTAGAAGAGATCGCATTTCCCATGCGATACAGATCGACTGGCGTTTTCCTCACAACATCTTTTTCTCGATACTTAAATTATATTTTAGACGGCCATTGGATTAACAGTCGATCGATCTGCTGAAATCGAGTACTCGATCTAAATGTCATTAACTATTCAATAGATTTATCACTAACTGCACGAACGATTCGCGAAAGTTCGTACTTTTCATCGATCGCAATCCGACTGGGCGAACCACTGATAATGCCTTCATAGTTGCGGAAGGAATCCTTGATTTCTGCTCCATCCTGACTGATGGTGTATTCATGAATACCTTTATCATGCCAAGAACCCCGCATCTTAAATACGTTGAGTGCTCGCGCCATTTCTCCACGAATTTCTACATACTGGAGCATCAAAATTGTATCGGTGATCGTTGAAATATGGGAATCAGTGATTGAATTAGACCCCATAAACTGGTCGGAAGTATTGGTAAAAAATCCAGTGATTTCTTCCTGCTTGGCATAACCTGTTACGCCAATTACAAACTGTCTAAAAGAGTTATTACTCACTCCTCGTGACAAAGCTGAAAGCGAATCGATCGCGATTCGATCGGGTTTAAATTCGGCTATTTCAGATTTGATTGTTTGTAAATGATCTTCCAATCCGGCTGATTCTGGATAGGTACAGAGGATTTTGAGTAATCCTTTTTGCTCTAATTCTTCAAAATCAATTCCCCAGGCAGTAGCGTTTCGCGATAATTGCGCGCGCGACTCTTCATAAGCGAACAAAATTGCCCGTTCTCCAGCCAAACAGGCTTCTTGGATAAATTTGCTCACCAATAGAGTTTTGCCTGTTCCTGTGGCTCCGGTTGCGAGGATGATCGAGTCCTTGAAATAGCCGCCACCGCACATCACATCTAGAGCTTTGACTCCAGATGATACCCGCACATTGGAAGACTTCTGGGTGAGGCGCATGGCTCCCAATGGGAAGATATTGATGCCGTTGTTGGTAATTGTGAAGGGATATTCTCCCTTCATGTGGGTAGTACCCCTCAGTTTGAGGATTTCGATCGTTCGACGGCGACGTTCTCCTTCTAGCACATTTCGGACGATCGCCACGTTATCCGAAACAAATTCTTCGACGCCAAATCGCGCGACGGGGCCATATTCTTCGACGCGCTCGGTTGTCATAATGGTAGTGGCACCCATTTGTTTTAGTCTTGCTACTAACCGAAAGATTTCGCGTCTGACTACTGAGGCTGCATCGTATTGTTGGAAGATGGCGGTGACGGAATCGATCGAGACGCGCTTGGCTTTATATTTGACAAAAGCATACTGAATCCGTTCGATCAAGGCTGAAAGATCGAAACTACCTACTACTTCTTGCCCTTCTGGATCTGGAGAAGCATCGAGGATAAACAATTTACCATCATCGATCGACTTTTGAAGATCCCAGCCGAAACTGTGCGCGTTTTTGATAATATCAGCAGGTGATTCCTCGAAAGTTACAAAGATACCAGGTTCATCAAAGTATTGAATCCCGTTGTAGACAAATTGAACGGCTAACATGGTTTTTCCAGTTCCCGATGTGCCACTGAGGATCGTTGTTCTACCAGCGGGTAAGCCACCATGAGAGATATCATCGAAACCTTCGATCATGGTGTGGATTTTCTGCACACCTAAAGGATTTAGCGGGCGTTCTACTAATTGATTCGTACTGGTCATTTCTGAGATTTGAAAAGTTTTTAACTACACAACTAATTCAACTCGATCGACCGATGAGACGATCGTTATTATAAAAATCTAACTACCTACAAATCTCCATCGCGTTCGGACAGTTCCTCATACAAAAGATCCAAGCCAATCAACACTTTTTCGCGATCGGATAGATCGCCAATAATTTTTCTGACTGGTGGCGGTAAAACTTTGGATAGTGTGGGAGTCGCTAAAATTTTATCCTCTTCTGCTAGTTGAGGGTTTTTGAGCACATCAATTACTTTAAGGGCATATACGCCTTTAAACTCTTCCTCTAAGATATTCTTTAGAGTTCGGAGTGCCCTGACTGAATTGGGCGTATTTCCAGCCACATAGAGCTTGAGGACGTAAGTTTTCATTAATGGGGTCATAAATTAACCGATAAATTGTCAAGGGTGAAATATTGAACTCGACTATTTACGATCGCCATAGCCTATTTAGCGATGGAGCATCTTACCAACACCTAGCTTTAGATCTCGATCGCTACGATATCTCGCGCGGTACCGATCGACGATACATTTCACACAGATGGGCGATCGTATCAATCAGAGTAAGGCGGTAGTCTAGCAAGATCTCCTCACTGCGTCCTTCCAATTTTAGCTGGTTTGAGAATTCCTCCATCAATTCCATGTGAATCTTGACAATCTCGGAAACAGCCATATCTCTAAAAAATGCCGAGCTGACAAATTCATCGATTTTGATATCGATCTGATTACTATCGGCAAAGTAGTCGAGGACTATTTCTCGGTATTGAGATTTTAACTGTTGTAGTAGCTCTTGCTTCTGTTGCCTGTCGAGATATCGAAAAAATTGGTTGGGGCTACGTCTGTAATAAACTGCTAGATATCCTAGACGCTCATTAAGCTTGTGTGCCAGACGACTTTGTTGTTGGAGCAAAAAGTTTTGTTCGCGGGCGGTTTCCGCTTCAATTTCGGGCTGAGGATGCTCGGATGCTAACACGATCGGAGTGAGGCTCAAGAACTTGGCAATGGCTTTATCAATTGCCACTGCAATGTCGGACATCTCTGTGACTGCCAAAATTACTTCAGACGGTTGGTAAATGTAGCTACTAGATCCGGCAAAGTGAGTAGATGTAGTGTTTATGGGATTTGGCAACCTGTTGGGAATCAATCGATGAATGATGACTACAGGTAACACCTGTCCACGATGGTACAGATGGTTGATGACGGGTAGTAGCTGGTGCTCGGAGTAAAATACTAAACAATCTAGCTCTTGCTCGACCATTTCTACGTTTTCTAAAAACTCTGATTGGTTGGTAAAATACTGGAGCGTATAACGTTCGGGACTCAAGTATTGACTCAACAACGGAAATAAGTCCGCAGAGTCAGCTAGAACTGCAATTGTGAGAGAACCAGCCAAAATAATTTACACTCGCTAAAGGTGCCAAAAACGTTACAGCATTTCGATCGAAGTAGTAGAGCAAACCTAAACGATCGATCCATTTTCGTGTAGGGTGTGTTAGGCATCAGCCGTAACGCACCAAGATAGAGCGCATCGAAGCTAATTTAAAGATTGCCCTAGCAATTAAACAACATCTGTTCTAACTCACCAAGTCGAGGTAGATCCGCATCCGCATTTAGCGATCGCATCACCTCGATGGTTTCAAATTAAAAATAGTTGTTGCGCCAACAAATAGAATCTTAACAATTATTTTACAATTATAGCATGATTAGCTCCTAGCAGAGAACCCAGAAATTCTAACCAATGGCAATCCGCTGCTGATGCTCTAATCAAAAATACTTACAATTGGGTAGTAGCAGTCTCAACAAATCGGCTGACAAAGATGAATTATTTATAATTTCAAAAACTCAGTATTAACTTTCGATTCTCTCGATAGGGCAACCTTTCCCGTACGGGCAATCTCTTTGATCCCAAATTTTTGTAAGACTTGGACGATCGCGACTATTTTACCAGGATCGCCGACTACTTCTAGTGTCAGGGCATCTTCGGCTGCATCTACTACTCGCGCCCTAAAAATATTCGCCAGTTCGATAATTTCTGATCGATGGGCACTACTGGCATTAACTTTGAGCAGCATCAATTCTCGTTCCACACACGGAATATCTGTAATATCCAATACTTTGAGGATATTTACTAGTTTATACAACTGTTTGGTCAATTGCTCGATCGAGTGGTCATCGCCATCAATGACCATTGTCACACGCGATCGACCTTCCTGTTCGGCGGGGCCGACAGCTAAACTTTCGATATTAAACCCCCTACGGGCAAACAATCCCGCAATCCGAGTCAGTACTCCAGCTTCATCTTCAACCAATACGGATAGAGTGTGTTTCATGTTAGTTAGGTGTTAGGTGTTAGGTGTTAGGTGTTAGGTGTTAGGTGTTAGGTGTTAGGTGTTAGGTGTTAGGTGTTAGGTGTTAGGTGTTAGGTGTTAGGTGTTCGGGGTAATAGGAACGCAAGCGTCCTAAAGCCTAAAGCCTAACTCCTGCCCTAAAGCCTAAAGCCTAACTCCCGCCCTAAAGCCTAATATTGTCCCACAATTTTCGATTGTCACAATCTTAAAAAAATTGTAATCATCTTCGTCTTTAGTCACAAATAACCTACATAATAGGTAGGGTTTATGTTTTTAGATGGAGTATTGCAATCATGGGTTTCTTACAGAAGATCTTTGGCATGGAAAAACCAGCAGATGCTGAAGTCAATCCTGCCCCCGCGCCTGAATCCACAGATCCTGAGACTGGTGGAGAAGTAGCACCAGAGCGCGTCGGACTTAATGGTGAATACGACCAAAGCGGCTTGTCCAAGCGCGTCGCGCTAGCTTTTGATGAGGATGCTTCCGTTACGGATGTAGAAGGCTTATGGGTCGCTCAAACTGGTAGTAGTGTGGTTTTAAAAGGTTCTGTACCCAGCCAAGAAATTCTCGATCGGATGGTCGAGCTAGCCAGTGGTGTTTCTGGTACTACTGATGTCAGCATCGACCAAGTTACTGTTGGTTAGACAGTTGACAGCTTGTACTGTTGGCGTAGCCTGCCGTAGGCATAGTGTTGACAGTTGATAGCCATTCGCAAATCGGATCTAATGTTGCCAAGTCCGCCGAAGCTGTACTAGTTTATTAGTCCGCGTAGGCGGACTTTGCACTCCGAGGAGTGGTTTTAACCACTTTGAGTTTGGGTAGTAATGAGGTGGGGGTGGATCGGATCTAAATAGGCATTCAGACCTGATGCTTCTAGATCCGATTGTGGGTATTACCGAGCTGCTGATGCATCGAGCCAGCTGCGAATCGTTTCATTTACGAGTTCGGGCATTTCATCATGGGCACAATGCCCAGCACCTGCTAAATTAACTAGTTCCAGCAAGGGATTCAATTTTAGTAATATTCCGGCTGTTCCTGGCGGAATCATCCGATCGTCACTACCCCAAAGTAGGAGCATCGGGATATTCATCTCTGGTAGCAGCTTGCGAATATTTGGGGAAAAATTACTACTAGTCATTCCCTGCATAATCTTCACAAATGCAGCGGCAGCCTCCCGTTCTCGCGCTGGAGTGATGAATAGATCGACTAATTCATCTGTGACTCGATCGGGACTAGCATAAGCGATTTGTGCCCATTTTTTAGCAACTTTGGGCTGACTCACTACCCGAAATAATGTGTGTAATAGCGGCGGATTTAGGATAACGCGCTTGATGCCATTGACTAATGGTTGGATCGATCGCGGAATCATCTCCTGTTCGGCTGAGAGGTCTGGTAAACTGACCATCACTAGACTAGTTGCCATCTCTGGGTATCTAGCGGCGGCAACTAGAGCCACCAACGAACCGATCGAGTTACCAACCAAAACCATCGGTTGACCGACAAATGTCTGCCAAAAATCGTAAACTTGATCGACCCACAAATCGATATCATACTGAATATCGGGCTTGCGCGAACCGCCCCAACCGACGAGATCTAGTCCATAGACAGTATGGTTGGTTGCCAAGAACTCTAAATTGTGCTGCCAATGACCGATCGATGCCCCGAAACCATGCAGCAATAATACTGGGGGCAAAGTGACGCGATCGCTACTACATCGCTGGTAAGTATATCGAGTCTGCCAACCTCGCCACACCCAATCTCGCTGATTTCCTACTTTTTGATGCCAAGTCCGCAACATACCGTCTCCTAAATCCCGCTCCATCGCCATTACCTTAAAAAGGTTACACAAGCTTAAAAAATATTAACTTTCGTTCCCAATCTTCAGATATTGGGTAAAATAGTTATATGTAGCTAAATAACATTTAGTTATCTAGTTTAGACTGATTTTACAGCTAGCTGTAACTGAGGATAACCAGCCCACTTACCCACCAGAAAATCCCATAGCTATTAAATCCCCCATCATCGAAAAAAGACGCACCCGCGATCTTCCTCAAATCAACGAACGTATCCGGTTTCCACAAATTCGCGTCATCGGTACTGATGGCGAACAGCTAGGCATTCTCACGCCTCAAGAGGCGCAGGGGATTGCCGATGAGAACGGACTGGATTTAGTGCTAGTCAGTGACAAAGCCGATCCACCTGTATGTCGGATTATGGACTACGGGAAATATAAGTTTGAACTAGAAAAGAAAGCTCGCGAAGCGAAGAAGAAGCAGCATACTGCGGAAGTCAAAGAAGTCAAAATGCGGTACACGATCGAGGAACATGACTACCAAGTGCGAGTTAGTCAAGCCGATCGATTTATTAAGTCTGGCGATAAAGTCAAAGCTACCATCACATTTCGCGGACGTGAGATCCAACATAGCGATCTAGCCGAAAAAGTCCTCCGACGGATGGCAAACGACCTCCAGGAAATAGCTGAAGTTCAGCAGTTTCCCAAAAAAGAGGGACGTAACATGATGATGCTGCTTTCGCCCAAGAAAGTATAGTCGCTCGCAGATCGGCTACCGTCAGATGGCATCGGTCTGTCACTTCTGAAGTGCAGACAAAAGCATAGCGGTAAGTTAACAAAAAATAACATTTTTAAATCTTAATTATTGGCAGTTAGATACTTATCTAACTGCCTTTTTAATGTGCCATGACCGCTGTGGGTGTATAGATCCCCGTCGATGGTACACATATAAAATCCCCTTATCACGATCGTCAAAAGATCGGAACCAAAACTTATGCACTTACTGATATAGTTAGTTTTAACAAGAAATCTCAACTGGTTCCTGAAGGTTAGGAAATTTATGGCTTACGCGCAAACTCAAACTCAGGCCAAGACTGGGTACAAGGCTGGTGTACAAGACTACCGTCTAACTTACTACACTCCTGACTATACCCCCAAAGATACAGACTTACTCGCAGCTTTTCGGATGACTCCTCAGCCTGGAGTACCCGCAGAAGAAGCTGGTGCTGCTGTAGCCGCTGAATCTTCCACAGGTACCTGGACGACTGTTTGGACTGACTTGCTCACCGACTTGGATCGGTACAAAGGTCGCTGTTACCACATCGAACCAGTTCAAGGTGAAGACAATCAATATTTTTGCTTCATTGCCTATCCTTTAGATTTATTTGAAGAAGGTTCTGTTACCAACATGCTTACCTCATTAGTAGGTAACGTATTTGGTTTTAAAGCGATTCGGGCATTACGTTTAGAAGACTTACGGATTCCAGTTGCTTACCTCAAGACCTTCCAAGGGCCTCCTCACGGAATTACCGTAGAGCGCGATAAATTAAATAAATATGGTCGTCCGTTACTAGGTTGTACGATCAAACCTAAACTCGGTCTGTCGGCTAAAAACTATGGTCGGGCAGTATACGAAGTTCTTCGTGGTGGTCTAGACTTCACCAAAGACGACGAAAACATCAACTCCCAACCATTCATGCGTTGGCGCGACCGTTTCTTGTTCGTTCAAGAAGCGATCGAAAAATCCCAAGCAGAAACTGGCGAAATCAAAGGTCACTACCTCAACGTGACTGCGCCTACCTGCGAAGAAATGATGGAACGCGCTAATTTCGCCAAAGAAATCGGCACTCCAATCATCATGCACGACTACCTCACTGGTGGTTTTACTGCGAATACTTCCCTAGCTAAATGGTGCCGTGCCAACGGTGTATTACTGCACATTCACCGCGCAATGCACGCAGTAATCGATCGTCAAAAAAATCACGGTATCCACTTCCGCGTGCTGGCGAAATGCTTACGGATGTCTGGTGGCGATCACCTTCACTCCGGTACAGTTGTTGGTAAGCTCGAAGGCGAAAAAGGCATCACCATGGGTTTTGTTGACCTAATGCGTGAAAACTACGTCGAAGAAGATCGCTCGCGCGGTATTTTCTTCACCCAAGATTGGGCTTCTATGCCTGGTGTTATGCCTGTTGCTTCTGGTGGTATCCACGTTTGGCACATGCCCGCACTAGTCGAAATCTTTGGCGATGACTCTTGCCTCCAATTTGGTGGTGGTACTGCTGGACACCCTTGGGGTAACGCTCCTGGTGCAATGGCAAACCGCGTCGCACTTGAAGCTTGTATCCAAGCACGTAACGAAGGTCGTAACCTCATGCGTGAAGGTGGCGATGTCCTCCGTGAAGCTGGTAAATGGTCGCCAGAACTAGCTGTTGCTCTCGAACTTTGGAAAGAAATCAAGTTTGAGTTTGAAGCAATGGATACTCTGTAGACATAGTTGATAGTTGATAGTTGATAGTTGATAGCGAATGAGTAGTTAATGCCGATCGCTAGTCACTATTTCCCAATCTCTTCACCTTTCGATAATGGATCGCAAACAAGTTGCCAAAGCTACGACCAAAGTTATCTCTAGCTACTTGACTTATCAAGCGGTGCAGACTGTTCTGGCTCAATTGATGGAGACAAATCCCACCCTCGCACGGTGGTTGCACAGCTTCTCCAGTCGATCGATCCTTCAAGATGGCGAAGTCTATTTACTCGCGCTGCTGGCAGAACACCAGGAGTTAGCCTTCCGCATTATGACGGTGAGGGAGCATTTAGTCGAAGAAATCATGGACGATCTGCCTGAGATGGTGTCTCATGATATCAAGCACAAAAATAGTCAGCATCGCAAACAACAGCTAGAGAAACTATCGCAGCTATCCATTGTCGAGCCGAGCAGCCTCGAACCATCATCTGAGTAACTCATAGTTGCCAAGATACATCCTCATCTCAACTATATTTAGCCGTAGAGCAAATAGAAATGCAAACTTTATCTTTTGAACGTCGCTTTGAGACTTTTTCCTACTTGCCACCATTGAGCGATGCTCAAATTGCCAAGCAGCTTCAATACATGCTCGATCAAGGCTACATTCCTGGTGTTGAGTTCAGTAAAGAATCTGAGCCTACCCAGCACTACTGGACACTCTGGAAGTTGCCATTATTTAACGCGACTACTACTAACGAAATCTTAGCTGAAGTTCGTGCTTGCCGGAGTGAGTACGGTCATTGTTACGTTCGGGTTGTTGGTTTTGATAACATCAAACAGTGTCAAGTATTGAGCTTCATCGTTCACAAACCATAGTAGGTAATGTGAACTAACTTCAGTTCTCAGTTTTTGGAACTAATATTTAGGCAGAGAGTAGAACATCAATGTTCTGCTCTCTTTTTTAGTGTCATTGCGATCGACTTTACTAAAATCACATCCAGCGTACTTGTGAATACACAATCTAGATCTGGGTGCCATTAAGCTAGTATTATGGGTATACTTGGTGTAGTCTCCGTTTATATCTTAGTCTTTACCTAGAAAGCCAAATGAAAAGATTTTCAATCGCTTGTGGATTAATTATTGCTGCTAGTCTAGTCCCAGTGCGGGCGATCGCGGCTACTTTCGGTCAACTCGTCGTCTATGGCGATAGCCTTTCGGATGTCGGGCGGTTCTTTACAGCATCAACAGCATTAAATAATCCGTTTCCACCTTCACCACCTTACGATCGCGGCAGATTTTCCAATGGCCCGGTGTGGGTCGAGTACCTAGCAACCAAATTAGGCATACCTAACGATCCTAGTACCAATTTTGCAGTCGGTAATGCCAAAACTGACAGTCATCCTCAAGCTTCTACGCCTGGATTTATTGGCATCAAGCAGCAGATCGATAGTGATAATTCAATTGTCAAGTCTGACACTCTCTATGTGATTTGGGGGGGAGCGAATGATTATTTGGAGCCAGTCAATCCAGCCAATCCAGCTGATCCAAGCGTAATAGTTGGTAATTTGACTGCACAGATCGGTACTTTAATTGGACGCGGTGCTAAAAATATTTTAGTTCCCAATCTACCAAATTTAGGTCAGCTTCCGAGTACGCGGACATTACCTGCTTCTGGACTGCTCGATGGCGCAACTCAGCTTCACAATATTGGTTTAGCAAAAAGCATAAGTGATTTAAGAGCGAGTAACCCTGATGTCGAATTGAACTTACTAAATGTCAATTCTTTATTCAATACGGCTAGTAGTGCTGGATTTAATGTCACAGACAAATGTATTACTTCACCTAGCTGCACACCTGACACTTATCTTTTTTGGGATGAGGTGCATCCGA
>NZ_JBGSQZ010000255.1:0-7898 GCF_041737865.1 Chamaesiphon sp. | reverse complement strand
AAAAGCCATGAAATCTCTGGACAGATGTTTGACAATGAGTATGATTTAGCCAAGGCTGTCATGGCGGGAATGGAATCTCGAAGTATAGCTGGTGAATATGCACTCGATCGTTTTATATTTAATTGCGCCTAGCTACTTAGTTGTGCGTTGACGTATCGATCGTTCTAACTTTCGCACCAAAAGATCGAACTTAGCTTGTTGCTCTAACTCCATTACATCGCCATCCAAAATTTCAAACTCAAAACTCAAAGTTGAGTCTTGGGTTTAGGGGATGAAATTAGTATTCCCACTCGATCGCTCGTCACTCTAAGTGAATTTACGGATTTTCGTTCGCCTAGCGTTGCAGAATGCAAATCGTCTAGCTCGATCTACTCAAGATTACTGATATTTAGGCGAGCGATGATTTGGTGTGAATAAGGGAAGACATGTTATCTCGATCCTGTAAATCCTAGCGAACCGATCGATTATTAGTTATTGGATCTGAGTCTTTTTCAAGAAAGCGACGAGCGAGAGCGAATATAGTAATAATGAAAGTGGAAAAACGATCTCGACAAAATTCCAATGTGCAGGATCGCCCTGAGTGTTGTCCAAATGAGACTGCATAAATGAATAACAGGCTCTACCCTGATGCCAGAGACGACATTCGGCTGGGCTAGTAGCCATAAATATCACTTGGAAGATTGGAATCAGGTACCAAAATGACGCTGTGAATTTTAGCTGCCGATCGCGATGATTTAGATAAAAGCTAAGGCAGTATAAAGTGCAAATCAGGTAAAATGGTAAAAGGCTAAAAAAGTAAATAATCCAAGCAGCACCTGTGAAAGAGATCCCCAGAGCTAAAACTAAACTAGCAAAGGTGTATAAGATAAAGTATGTAGTAAATGCTTGGGTAGTAATCATTTTGGATAAATTAATCAATATTAACCCATGTATCAAAATTTAATTCTGTTTGACGGGGTATGCAATTTCTGTAATAGTGCAGTACAGATGGTCATCGGGATCGATCGCCAAAAAATCTTTAAATTTGCCGCAATTCAATCAGAATTAGGACAGCAGCTCTATCGTCAGCATGGGTTAGATCCGATCGATATTCAAACACTGATGCTAGTTGATGGAGAACGAGTTTTGACTAAGAGTGATGCAGTTTTGGAGGTGCTGGCTCGACTCGATGGTGGTTGGCAGTTATTGGCTGGTTTTAGAGCGATGCCACAACCTCTGCGGGACTGGGCTTATAGTGAATTTGCCCGCCAGAGATTTGTCCTATTTGGACGGCGAGATGCTTGTATGGTGCCCACTCCAGAATTACAGGAGCGATTCATCGCGTGACTATAGTTGCTACCTACTTCTGAACCTGTGACAAATTAAACATCTAGCGTAGGGGTGGATGGTGAATGTCTATTTCTTGGCTGGGAAGGGAGTAACGATCTTCACATCTTGCACCAGTACATATAGCAGTCCTAAATCAGATCCTTGGGTATCGATACTGGTGCTCATGCGGCAGCCTAACACACCCTACATCCACATAGCTTTTCATTTAGGATTGCTATATGAGCTGATGAAAATAGACTCGAAACTTACTTTTGAGTACTAAAACTATTCACTATTCACCATTCACTATCCACTAAAACACTAGTAAATTTGTTTCGATCCAAGATGCGAGCGTCCCCTATTCTCGCTCCTTGGTGGTGGAGATAATGTGAATATCGACGTTTTTGAGCAAGCGGAGGATTTGCTGTGTCAAGGAGCCTTTCCAGAAGGCTTGCCAGCGTGATTTTTGACTTTCGCCCATGACGATTTGAGTGATCCGATACTGTTGGGCGGTATTGGCGATCGATTCGATCGTATTGTAATCCCGCACTCGAATAAACTCACCCCCAAATTCTTGGCAGAGGCGTTCGCAAGTCTCAATGTGCAAACTATCTGCTTTCGAGAGAAATCGATCGGGATCGTTGACAAAAAGCACATAAAATCGAGCGTGCATATAATTAGCCAACCGCGCTCCCCGCCGTAAAAGTTGCATCGAATTGGGATAGGTAGAAATGCAAACTAACACTCGCTCGTGAACGTTGCAAGATGTCCCATCTAAAATAGATCCATCCAACTGCTGGGTGTCTTCAATATTGTCGGCTACTTCCCGCAATGCCAACTCGCGCAATGCAGCTAAATGACGACGTTGAAAGAAATTATTCAGGGATTGGTCGATCTTGTCGGGGGCATAGATTTTGCCATCCCGCAGTCGTTCTTGGAGAGTTTCTGGGGTAACATCGACAACGACTACTTCGTCGGCGGCTTCGAGGACTCGATCGGGAATCCGTTCTCGGACGACAATTCCGGTAAGCTGGGCAACGGTATCATTTAGGCTTTCGAGATGTTGGATATTCACAGTGGAATAGACATCAATTCCGGCTTCGAGAATCTGTTCGACATCTTGATAACGTTTTTCGAGTGCCGAACCAGGGACATTTGTATGTGCTAGCTCATCGACTAATACTAGTTGCGGCTGGCGATGGAGGATGGCGGCGACATCCATCTCGCCGATCGTCACACCTTGACAGCTAATTTGCTGGCGGGAAATTTGTTCTAAACCGATCGCTTTGGCGGCAGTTTCAGCCCGATTGTGTGTTTCTAGCAAGCCGATTGCCACGTCGATCCCTTCGGCGCGGAGTCGATGTCCTTCTTCCAACATCCGGTAGGTTTTGCCCACCCCAGGACTCATCCCGATGAAGATTTTATGTTTACCGCGTCGATAAGTTTGCATGAGTTGGGGGTTGGGGGATGACACAACGACTGGAAGTCGTTGCTAGTGATGCAAAGTCCGGATGGTGCGCGGACTAAAGATATTAGTAATAAGCGTGCTAGGGTACCCAGAAAGCGGCGTTTTTATGCGTGGGTTCCCCCCGCATAAAAAAACGACAAGACAGGGCACCCCCACGGGTTTATCGAGAATTAGCGGAGAGCATCTAGGGCTAAGTTTAATTTCAGCACATTTACACCAGGTTCGCCGAAGATTCCGAAAGAGCGATCGTCGGTATTTTGACTAATTAAAATTTCTAACCGATTAGGCTGAAGTTTGCGTACTCCCGCAACTCTTTGAATCTGCGCTCTGGCAGCTTCTGGGGTGATGTGAGGGTCGAGGCTAGAGCCGGAAGTATAAATCAGGTCTGCGGTGGGTTTGATGCCAGCCTGTTGCAGTCTGGGTAAGTCTCCAGCGATCGCTTTTGTAGGATCGGGGTCGCTTTTTCCTTTGATCCGATCGAGTAGAGCCGGATTGCTAGGAGCTAGATTGCTGGCTCCAGAGACTCCGGTTTTGAGCACTCCTGCTTTATCTTGCTTGGGATCGGCGGTGCTGTAGCTGGTGCTACTGGGGCGACTATTGAAGTATCGATCGCTCGTAAATGGTTGTCCGATTAATGCCGATCCGACAACTTGACCTTGGGCATTTTTTAGTAAACTTCCGTTGGCTTGGTAGGGGAAGGCTAGTTGGGAGATGGCTAGCATCGCAAAGGGATAAATGACGGCGACTAGCACCCAGAGGACTAGGGTGGTGCGGATTGCTCTGCCGATTTCGCGTACTGGATTCATGGGTTTTAATAAATATAATTGAGTTGATGCGTAGTCTTTTACCCCACCCCAGCCCTCCCCTTATAAAGGGGAGGGAGTAAAGCCCCCCCTTTATAAGGGGGGTTGGGGGGGTAGAGCAACATCGAAAACGAAATCTAGCCGACAAAAGGGGGTGAGGAGGGATCTTCGATAGTTTGCGAATACGATCCGATCCGCATACCTAAAATCGTTCTGGTTGAAACATCACAACGAACAAATAAGCAGACAGAGCTACAGTACCCAAACCCAGAATGCCTAAGGCATAAATTTGGGGACGAGAGAAAGTATCACCCGTTGCGGCAAACACAGTGGAAGCAAGTACCAAGTTTAGACACAGTGCCAAAAACAAATAAGTGGGATATTTGCGACGGCTCCAGGATTCCCAGAGGATGGCTAAATCTTCAGATATATCTTTCATAATTAAGAAATAGGCAGCAGAACATCGATGATTTTGATTGCGATAAATGGTGCAATTACCCCGCCTAATCCGTAGATTAAAATATTGCGCTGAAGTAATTGGTCGGCAGTTAAGGGGCGAAATTTAACGCCATTTAGTGCTAGCGGAATCAACGCGGGAATAATTAGGGCGTTATAAATTAGAGCTGAAAGAATAGCTGATTGCGGACTCTTTAAACCCATGATATTCAATGAGCCAATTCCAGCAGCGGCAAAGATCGTCGGAATGATCGCGAAGTATTTGGCGATGTCATTGGCGATCGAAAAAGTAGTCAATGCGCCACGGGTAATCAGCAATTGTTTGCCGATCGCGACTAGATCGATTAACTTGGTGGGATCGGAATCAAGATCGACCATATTTGCGGCTTCTTTGGCTGCTTGGGTGCCTGAGTTCATCGCGACACCGACGTTGGCTTGGGCTAGTGCGGGCGCGTCGTTGGTGCCATCTCCAGTCATGGCTACTAGTTTGCCCTGGGACTGTTCTCGCTTGATTACGTCGATCTTGTCTTCGGGGGTGGCTTCGGCGATGAAATCATCAACCCCTGCTTCCTGGGCAATTACGCCAGCGGTAATCCGATTATCTCCCGTCAACATAATCGTCCGCACACCCATGCGTCTCAGTTGGTCGAATCGTTCTTTTAGACCAGTTTTGACGATATCTTTGAGATAAATTACCCCGTACAAATCCCCGTTCTGACAAATACCCAGCGGCGTTCCACCCAGTTTGGAGACGCGCTCGTATGCCTCATCAAATTCGGCGGGAATAGTGCCGCCACGCGATCGCACAAAGCCCCGAATCGCATCGATCGCTCCTTTGCGAATTTCAATATTATTAGGTAAATCGGTACCGCTCATCCGCGTCCGAGCGGAGAACTCGATCCCTTCGGCGACAGCGCGATCGAAATCGATCTTTGCGCCCAATTTTTCGGCTAATAGGACGATCGATTTTCCTTCAGGCGTTTCATCAAATAGACTACCGCCCAAAGCCACAGCGGCAAGTTCAGTGACAGAGTAGCCATTGACTGGAATAAACTCGTCGGCTAATCGATTCCCCAGGGTGATCGTCCCCGTTTTGTCGAGAATCAGCGTATTTACATCTCCACAGGCTTCCACCGCCCGTCCAGATGTGGCGATGACGTTAAATTGGGCGACTCGATTCATGCCAGCAATCCCGATCGCACTCAATAACCCGCCAATAGTAGTCGGAATCAGGGCAACCAGCAGCGAGACGAGAATCGCGATCGAAATCGGCGTATTTACTAAGTTTGCTAATGGCGATAGAGTTGCCACCACAATTAGAAATACCTGGGTGAGGACAGCTAGGAACACTGTCAGCGCAATTTCGTTGGGGGTTTTAGAACGTTTTGCACCCTCGACGAGGGCAATCATCCGATCGATAAAGCCCTGCCCTGGATCGGCGGTAATCTGAATCGTCAATTCATCTGAAACTACCCGCGTACCACCTGTAACAGAACTCGCAATATCGGTGCCAGGCTGTTTGAGGACGGGCGCAGATTCACCCGTAATCGCCGACTCATCTACCGAAGCTACACCCACCACCACTTCCCCATCAGCGGGAATCATTTCGCCGAGGGCTACCCTAACTCGATCGCCCTTACGGAGTGCTGTGGAGCTAACTTGCTCAATTGTACCGTCGGGTAATACTTTGTTAGCGATCGTGTCCGATCGACTTGCTTTGAGTGATTCTGCTTGAGCTTTACCGCGTCCTTCGGCAATAGCTTCGGCAAAGTTAGCAAACATCACTGTCGAAAACAGAATGAGCGTAATTAAACCATTTAAGACGCGCTCTTGATTTACATCCGTCTGGATTGTCCCAAACAGATTGGGATCGAGTGTCACCAGGAAAGTAACGATCGTGCCCACCCAGACGATAAACATGACTGGATTGCTAACCGCAATGCGCGGATCGAGCTTGGTAAAGGCATCGCGGACGGCTCGTTGATACAAGCCAGCCATTGAGACTTTGGGTGAATTTCGGCGGGAGGTACCTGTGCCGCCAGGAGTCGGTTGAGGAGAAGATGTGCTAGTCATAATTATGCTCCCCGTGTGAGTTGAAAGGCTTCAGCGATCGGTCCTAATGCGAGAACGGGAAAGAAGGTTAATGCACCCATAATCAGAATTACGCCTGCGGTGACTCCTGTAAATAAGACCGTATCGGTACGCAGTGTACCTGTAGTAAAGGGAACGGGTTGTTTGCGCGACATTCCCTCTGCTAGGAGCAGTAGTGACACGATCGGTACATATCTCCCACCCAGCAAGCTCAGACAAGTACTCAGATTCCACCACAATGCTGTGGGTGCTGGTTGACTATCTGCCAATCCTTCAAAGCCAGAGCCATTATTAGCAGTAGCCGAGGCATATTCATACATCACTTGGGCGAGTCCATGAAAGCCAGGATTGCTGATGCCAGCTAGTTGTTCGGGAAATGCTAAGGCGATCGCACCTGGAAATAATACGAAAATGGGATGTACTAATAACAGCAAAAAGCTGGTTAATACTACCTCATTTTTCTCAATCTTGCGCCCCAGAAATTCAGGGGTACGCCCCACCATCAATCCGGTGACAAATACCGCCAAAATCAGATAAGAAAATAGGTAAGCCGTCCCGCTACCCTGTCCACCCCAAATGATTTGGAGAAATAGATTAGATAGTAATATAAATCCACCCGCAGGCATAAATGAATCGTGCATCGAGTTGACTGCACCGCACATCGTGCCAGTAGTCGTCACCGCATATAGAGCCGACTGCGCCCACCCAAATCGGACTTCTTTGCCCTCTAGATTGGGCTGTGAGCTACCCAATAGGGTATTAACGAGGGGATTGCCCTGATACTCGCCGATGGCAGTGACGATGATGAATGCGACATAGAGAATGAATACCATCCCAAACACTAACCAAGCTTGCTTGCGATTGTCAGCAATTACACCGTAAGTATAAATCAGCGAAGTCGGAATCGAGATCATCGCTAAAATTTGAATGAGATTAGTAAATCCATTTGGATTCTCAAACGGGTGAGCGGAGTTGATGCCAAAGAAACCACCCCCATTTTCGCCCAGTTCTTTGATTAGCTCAAAATGTGCCACTGGCCCCAAGGCGATCGCCTGACGTATATTGGGATCTTCTAATGTCGGCACTAGGATCGGCCCCGAAAGAGTTTCGGGAGTACCTGCGGCAACTAACGCGATCGTACCGACAATACTAATCGGCAATAAAATCCGCGTAATTGCCAAAATCAGATCGACATAAAAATTGCCGAGCGGTCTACCCGTCAAACCGCGAATAAACGCGATCGCCACGGCAATTCCCGTCGCCGCCGAAGTAAAAAACATAAATCCCAATCCCAGCATCTGCGATAAATAACTATAAGTTGTTTCCCCAGAATAGTGCTGTTGATTGGTATTGGTCACAAATGAAATTGTGGTGTGCAAGGCTGTATCCCAAGTGGGCGCACCCAATCCTGTCGGATTGAGCGGTAGTAATCCTTGCAACATCAGCATCGCAAATAGCAAAATTGCCATTGCTAAATTGCTGTAGAGGATCGCACGGGCATATTGCCAGCCCGTCATTTGGGTTTGAGAGACACCACTGAGGCTAAAAATCAGCCGTTCGACTGGATTTAACACTCGATCGAGTAGTGTTTTTTGACCTAGATAGACACGAGCGATATAGCCACCAAATATTGGCGTAATCGCCAGAATGATAACCAGCGTTAATCCAATTTGAATCCATCCCTGTAGCATGTATAAATATTCCTCATCTGCATCGGCGATCGAGCTTAATTATTGAAGCTTTGAATCTACCACTGATGTTGGCTGCTTCAA
>NZ_JBGSQZ010000249.1:0-20983 GCF_041737865.1 Chamaesiphon sp. | reverse complement strand
ACCGACGATCGACCAGACGACTTGGGCACTAGGTTTGATCCCAGTTGGGTCGGTGAGCCACGCTTCATAATTGGAGAAACGAGCACCGTGGAAATACATCCCGCTCAACCATATAAAGATGATGGCGAGATGTCCGAAGTGAGCACTGAAAATCTTACGAGAAATGTCTTCCAAGTCACTGGTGTGACTATCGAAATCATGTGCGTCAGCAACAAGATTCCAAATCCACGTCGTGGTTTTTGGTCCCTTAGCTAGGGTTCGATCGAAATGACCTGGTTTACCCCACTTCTCGAACGAAGTAGGAACTGGATCTTTGTCAACGATTACCTTTACTTTTGCTTCCCGCTCTGGCGGACTAATTGTCATGAGGATTGTCCTCTCTAGACAAGGAACGAGGTGATACCCAACTGAAATGCCCGTTTCAAAAAGTGAAATGGAGCCAAAAGCCTTGTCTCGATCCCTGTGATTCCGATGGAACTTCCAGTATCGAGCCGCACTCACATCAACAAAACAAGTTTGTCTCAGCAGTACCTCTGTTGATGAATTATAAGTTGATGACCGACTGATATTCACCATTCGTTAACAATAGTTCAAAGTCGCTCTCCTAAATGCCTGGGTTGAGCTGGCTTCAGTAGAATTTATGAAAAAGTCAAGCTGAATACATTTTTTTTAAACAAAATTAACAATAGGCTCAAATCATGATGGTCAGCCGATCGAACGCGATCTTGCGGCTAGTAGCAGCTAGGATTTTCATAATACCTGGAAATTTAGCGATCGGGATTTAGTTACATATCTACATAAACAAGTATTTACATAATTGCTGTAATAAGCCGCATCGATGCTCGACTAGGAGTGACGATCGTTAACAAATCTAGGAAAAACTCCTAATAACGATCGCGATTGCCTCTCAGTCAAGAGTTACGAAAAGTAACAATTGCTCGAAACTGGATAAATTAGGATCGATCGCTAACTGGATGCCGTACACCAAGCATCAAAGCATGGAAAAATTGACCAACCCTAGTAAAATAGGCAATGCCAACTAGTAACTTGTAAAACAGAGTGGGTGTTAAGAGTGAATCTGAAGTGGAATTTAGTGTCTCGATCGATCGGGTTGTATTTGGCATTAATAGTGATGAGTGGGATCGTCGGTTGCCAAAAAGCTCCGACGGCACCCGATAACTCATTGGCAGCTAACTTCAGTAATTCCCTGACTAATACTGATGGGCCATTGACAGAAGTCAATATCCCCGCAAGCATCGCTAAACTAGCTCCGAGCTTAGACAAATTTCAACCTCAAGTCCAGATCCTCAGCCCACAACCAGACGAAATATTAGCCGACGATCGAGTCACTGTCAAATTGCAAGTCAGCGATTTACCGCTGTCGAAACATCCCGATCTAGGACTAGGCAATCATCTACATGTTATCCTCGACAAACAAACATATCGAGATGTCTACGATCTCAGTCAACCCTTAGTTTTTAAAAATTTAGCGGCTGGAACCCATACATTACGTGTATTGGCATCGCGTCCGTGGTATGAGAGCTTTAAAAATGACGGTGCATTCGATCTAGTTACTTTCCATGTGCTGACAAAAACTGCGGAAAATAATCCCGATCTACAACGCCCACTGCTGACATACCTTCGCCCGATAGGTAACTATGGTGCAGAGCCAGTTCTGCTAGATTATTACGTCACCATCCCTTCACATCCAGTAGCTAATGGGAGCGAGGATAGTTTACCTGACTGGCGAATTCGAGTCACCGTCAACGAACAGAGATTTATACTCAGTGGCACAGCCGCTCTCAAGGAGAATAGCTGGACACCACTTTACCTCCAAGGCTTTAAGCAAGGTAAAAATTGGGTGAGATTGGAATTGGTAGACGATCGCGGTAATCCAATGCCCAATGTCTATAACGATACCGTCGAGATCGTTACCTATGAACCAGCAACAACAGATCCTCTCGCTCGACTGATTCGGGGTGAGATCGATCCCAATCTGGCACTATCGCTAGTAAACCCCGATCTCATCGCCATCAAACCATCTCCGACACCTACCCCAATACCATCTGTCTTACCCACTCCCCCTCGCACACCAGTAAACATTCCGACGCCAATTTTGCCTAGTCCGATCGTCATTAAGCCTAGCCCTCCGCTCGTCATCGCTCCACGCCCTGTCATTCAACCCAGCCCTAGTCCGATTGTCATCCCACCGATCGTCAACATGCCAACTCCCAGTGTAGAGCCAGTTGAGACGCCAAAATCAGCACCAAAAATCGTCGAGCCATCTAGTTTACCTCCGCCTAATGTATCTATCAATCCTAAATCCGAGCCACAGACACAGCCTGCCATGCCAATTGTGAAGCCAATTCCCGTCAAACCGATCGCGCCTAAAGTAGGAGAATCGATCGATCTTACTCCTGAGCTAACTAATCTACCCAGCCCAGCAAAGCCTAAAGAATTACCCAGCATCGTTGCCGCACAGCAGGATGTGCCATCTGTGAACGTCATTGTCATCCCTCAAGCAGTAGTAGACGAGCTGATCTCATCTGCTCAAACATCAAATGGTGTATCTGGGACAGTCATATCGCTACCTCAGACAGTCGTAGATGAGTTGGTGGCATCTGCTCGACAACAACGTCAAACACCAGTCATAGCGGCACCCACGGCTCAAGTACTGCCAATACAGACAGAACCAACTTGGCAAACGCAAGCGATCGAGTTGTTCGATCGAGCTAGGGCTAAAATACGAGAATTCACTAATACTATTCCCGCCAAAGCCCAAAGATTCGGGCAAAATCTTCAAGTCTGGGTAGGTAAGACGATCGAGCTATTCCAAGGGCAATCGGGATAACGATCGTCAGTCATAAGTATTCAGCAGCAGGTAATAAAATGTGGAGCGAGATTGGGGCACAAATCACTCAAGTTACGGGCAAATATTTTGAGATTGTCGATCGCCAATCGATCGGCGGTGGCTGTATCAATCAGGTAGATCTAATTAGTAACGAGCCTCTGTCAAAGCCACACTCTCCCAACCAAGCTCGGTACTTAGTCAAACTCAATCGAGCATCCCTGCTGGAGATGTTTGTGGCGGAAGCGAGAGGATTGGTGGAAATATCCACAACAACCGCGATGAGAGTTCCACAACCGATTTGTACGGGGATTAGTCACGATCGGAGCTATTTGGTGCTGGAGTATTTGGATTTGGCAACCAAAGTTAGTCCTCAAGCCTGGAGCGAAATGGGACGTAATCTGGCGACGATGCACCAGTGCCAGATGAGGAGTCGATTGCAGTTTGGCTGGCATCTGGATAATACGATCGGTTCGACACCTCAAATTAATACCTGGGAAAGTGACTGGGCGATATTTTTTAGTACCCACCGCATTGGTTATCAATTGCAGCTTGCACAGAGTAACGGCGGTCATTTTCCTAAAGCAGTAGAATTGCTTGCTACCATACCCCAAATTCTGCTCGATCGTCACCCTCAACCTTCGCTGGTACATGGCGATCTGTGGAGTGGTAATGTGAGCTTTACCACTACTGGGATTCCCGTCATATTCGACCCTGCCACCTATTGGGGCGATCGAGAAGTCGATCTGGCACTAACAGAACTATTTGGGGGCTTTCCTGCCGCTTTTTACCAAGGCTACGACCAAGTTTATCCTCTAGATCCTGGCTACTCGCAGCGCAAGAATTTATACAATCTCTATCACATTCTCAATCACCACAATCTATTTGGTGGAGGTTATCAAAGTCAGGCAAATCAGACGATCGATGCTCTTTTAAGAACCTAGCTATAACAATCCGATTTAAATAGCTTTAGATCCAGCACTACCCGAACCTTGAAACATCACCCAAGATAGGAAAAAGTTAGAAATAAAAATTGCGAGTAACGAAGTCACAACCGCAGTAGTCGTCGATTGTCCGACACCTTTGGCACCGCCTGTAGTCGTCAATCCCCAACTACAGCCAATAATCGCAATCAACGCCCCAAAACAAACTGCTTTAATCGGTGCGCTGCAAATATCCCAAACATTCAAAAAATTGCGAGCGGAGTCCAAAAATATGCGGATTGGCAACCCAAAGATATTAGTAGCAATTATTAATCCACCGATCATCCCAGCGACAATCGAGACGATCGTCAATAACGGCAACATAATACAGCAAGCTATCACGCGAGGAATCACCAAATAATCGACAGGATCGGTTTTGAGGATATAGAGTGCATCGATTTGTTCGCTGACTTTCATCGTGCCAATTTCTGCGGCAAATGCCGAACCGACTCTTCCGGCTAAAACTACCGCTGTCAGTACGGGCGCAAGTTCGCGAGTCAGTGCCAGCGAAAGCACACCGCCGACAATCTGTCCCGCACCGATATTAATAAACTCACGTGCTACCTGAATCGTAAACACCATGCCAATCGTAGTAGCTGTCACTAGCGCAATTAGGAGTGATTCTGGCCCAACTAAAGCCATTTGCTCGATAATGTTTGGATAGTTGAATTTGCCTCTGAGCATGTGAACAATGACTTGTCCGCTGAGGAAAATGGCTGCAATGAACCGTCTAAACCACAAACTCATATCAATTCTAGATTATCGATCGTTAGTAATACAATTATTCCGTAACGTGAGGCATTTAATCGCAAACTGAATTTACGCTCGTGAGTTTGGTGCTGCTGTCAATGTATCGCAATTTTCGAGGTGAGACATTACTTCAGTAAGTAGAAAAATCGATTGGGACGAGCGAGTATCGACGATTTTTGATTCATATTGCCAAAGATATCAGCCTCAAGCACAGGCTCTGTGAACTATTAGTCGCGCCAATGCAGCGCAACTTTATCAAAGATCGCATCCATAGCTCAGACAATGGGGTATTTTAAGAGAGGCTATATTTAGTTTCTTGCAGTATCAGTTATATCTATGGTAGCAGTAGCAATTCTAGCAGCGGGCAAAGGCACGCGAATGAAATCGGACTTACCCAAAGTATTGCACTTACTGGGAGGACGATCGTTAGTCGAACGAGTATTAATTAGTTGTGCAGATCTTCAGCCAGAGCGGCAACTGGCGATCGTTGGTTATCAAGCTCATCGAGTCAAAGAAGCAATGCTCCACTATCCCGATCTAGAGTTTGTCGAACAAACCCAACAACTAGGAACTGGACATGCAGTGCAACAATTACTTCCCCATCTAGCTGACTTTGAAGGAGATCTAATCGTATTAAATGGAGATGTCCCTCTTCTACGCCCCGAAACCCTAAAAGCACTCTTGCAGACCCACCAACAGCATCAAAATGCTGCAACGATACTAACTGCCCAAATCTCTAATCCGCAGGGCTACGGACGAGTATTCTGCGATAGTAACGATTTGCTCAAGGAAATTATTGAAGATCGGGATTGCACCGATACCCAACGTCAGAATCAGCGAGTAAATGCCGGGATATATTGCTTTAATTGGCAGAAACTTCAGACAGTTTTGCCCCAACTACAGAGCAATAATAGTCAGCAAGAATATTACATCACCGATGCCGTCAATTTCCTCTCGCCAGTAATGGTATACGATGTGCCTGACGATCGAGAGATTTTAGGCATTAACGATCGGCGTCAACTAGCCACTGCCTATCAAATCCTTCAATCGCGGATCGTCGATAATTGGATGGCAGCAGGGGTGACAATGATCGATCCTGGCAGCATCACGATCGATGATACTGTCAGCATTGGTGTAGATACAATTATCGAACCCCAAACCCATCTACGCGGAAATACTACCATCGGTAGTGGTAGCCGCATTGGCCCTGGTACGACGATTGAAAATAGCTCCATTGGAGATCGTGTCAAGGTGATGTATTCAGTCGTTGTGGATAGCTCGATCGGGCATGATGCTAATATTGGCCCCTTCGCTCACATCCGTCAACAGGCACAGGTGGGCGCAGCTTGTCGGGTAGGTAACTTTGTGGAACTAAAAAAGAGCACCCTCGGCGATAATACCAATGTTGCTCATTTATCATATTTGGGCGATGCAACTATCGGCACGCAAGTTAATATCGGTGCAGGGACGATCGCTGTTAATTATGATGGTAAACACAAGCATCAAACTACCATCGGCAACTTTGCGCGGATTGGCTCCAATAACACCCTAGTCGCACCTCTAAATATTGGTGCTCACGCGACCACAGCAGCGGGTTCTACCATTGTCAATGATGTGCCGGATGACTGTCTAGCCATCGCGCGATCTCATCAAACTATTAAACCTGGTTGGCGACCAAAATGGCACCAAGACTAGTTGAATTGGTGAAAATTGACTAGAGCTACGGCAGATTTGGGATGCGTAGATCGGTTGAATGGGATTTATACTATCAGATCGCCGCTAAAAGCCGCTCTCAAATCTTGCTAACTGCTCATCTTAGACATCTTGACTAAAAGAACTAGCGATCGTACTAATACTATTCAGACAAAATCTAGCACCGATCGAACACCAAAACCACAATACGAGTAGGGCAATCTTCCCAACTTCGATGACTAATGGTGACTGAGGTGAAATACTCACAGGTGGAGTGCAATCTGCACTCATTGTCGAACTACTGACAATCGGTAATCCGCTTACTTCGAGCCTTTCGATCTTGAGATTGGAGCATCCAAACCCGTTGCCAGTAGGTGGTTTTGGTTGGACTAAAGGACTTATGACTAAGGTAGAACTAGAATGACGACGTTGTATTATATATGATTCACAGCAATCGGAAACAAATCGGGGTAGGGAGCGGAAGTCGAGCGGGCGGATTAAGTCAACAACTGTTCTGGATTAGCCGTTCGCTTTGAAATTAGAGTTAAATTTATAGTTAGCTCGATCGTCAGCTAGTCGGCATTATTGCAGGTGCAACCACGAAAAATTTACTCTGATGCAGTTTAGTCTAATCGAAACTGGCACAATTATTAATCCGAAAATCCTCGGATCTACCAAACTAGGTCTGGAGCTGTCATCAGTGTTTATACTTAGATAAGTATGATTTACTGCTAACGATGAGATAAATAGATCGACAAAATCAAAGATTGAGTTAGCTCCTGAGATGATGTTTTGAAAGTTATCTGTAATCTATCCAATGGATGTAGATACCTCTCAATCCCACTTTAGAAAAGGGTTTGAGACTCTAGCTGCCTCGCCTAGGTTTTGAATGAACACACGATCGAGCAAACCGTCTAGCGATACGTATGCGAACGTTTACAGCGTGATTTCAGTCGCTTTTAAAGAAAGCTATCGAATCACGCACCCCTTTTCCCGCTTAATTCTCTATTTCAAATTCAATGAATCGCAGCTTCTGGATTATTGCGCTAATTAATTTAATCAACTCACTGAGTTTTACAATTCTCATCCCCACGATTTATCAATACGGGCGAGAGTTTCATCTTAGTGATATTGAGACTAGCTTTCTATTTGCGATTTATTCGATCGCTCAATTTTTTGCCACCCCAATTATCGGTAAGTTATCCGATAGGTTTGGAAGAAGACCATTATTAATTATTAGTTTAGTAGGAACAGTGATTGGCAATCTTCTTGCTGGTACAGCACCCAATGCCGCAGTGTTATTTTTCGCTCGTTTTCTAGATGGGATTACTGGCGGGAATATCTCAGTTGCTCAAGCAGTGATTTCTGATGTTACGACTCCTGAAAATCGAGCTAAAGGTTTTGGAATCTTTGGAGCATCATTAGGATTAGGCTTTGTACTGGGGCCAGTTTTAAGTTTAGTCGCCCAACAAAGATCGCTAGGGACAGCATTTATAGTATCATCCGTAGTTGCTGCGATCGCTTTAATTTTAACGATATTTTTCTTACCAGAAACACTAACTCAAAAAGTAGTTACTGATGCGAATATTTTCGACCTAGGTTTACGAGATTTAGTTAAAGGATTAACTTTTCCGAAGGTGGGAATACTGTTTATTATCAATCTGTGCGTCGGTACAACATTCAGCTTATTTACATTTGCGTTTCAACCATATTATCTGGAGGTACTACACCAAGATACCAAATCTTTGACTATATTATTTTTCGCGATCGGTATTGTTGGAGTTTTGGTACAGATTCTCGGTGTAAAGCTACTGACTAAATATCTGAGCTTAGTTAAGATTATGTTCTTAGGTTTATTCTTTAGGAGTCTGTCATTTTTATTAATGCCAGTAATTCCCAATATTTATTTTTTCCTAGTCATCGGGATGATTTTTTCCTTATTTAATTCATTAGTTCAGCCAATGATTAGTACACTAATCTCTCTGAATACTCGTCCAGAAGAACAAGGTAAAATGTCTGGATTAAATGCTTCATATTTAAGTGCGGCTAATGGAATCGGCCCGATTATTGCTGGGCTGATGGTAAATCAAAAAAATCCGTCAACTTACGGCTATCCATTGTATGTAGCAGGTATTTTTACATTTATCGTCTTATTCTACGCCGTTCGTAATCGTCGTAAATTTATACCAAAAATGGTTGGATAAATATTTATTATTCTTGAGTCCAATTTTGTAACTGTAAATAGACCAATACTGACGTAAAAGCAAGCAATACCATCGCAGCGGCAGCGGCATAACCAAAATCGAACCGAGCAAAAGCTCGCTCGTAAATATAGTAAACGAGTAGGTTTGTCGAATTAAGTGGCCCACCGCCAGTAATAATATATACTTGCTCGAAACTTTTGAGTGTAAAAATTGTGGTAGTAATCGCTGCGAAAATTAATGGAGACTGAATTCCAGGTAATGTAATGTAGCGAAACTGTTGCCAATCATTTGCCCCATCGAGTTCGGCAGCTTCGTAGCGATTAATCGGGATAGCTTGCAATCCAGCTAAAAATACAACGAGATTAAACCCAATTTGTTTCCAAACACTCAAAACAATAATTACAGGCATTGCCCAGACAGAATCACTCAACCAGGAGATCTTGGCAATCCCGAAATTATTCAGCAAACTATCGATCGCACCATCGGTTTGGAATAGCCAGCGAAAACCCAATCCCGCAGCAACTAATGAGACGATCGATGGAATAAAATAAATAGTGCGAAATATACCTGTAAATAATAAATTTCGATTGAGCAACACAGCTAAACCCAGCGGGGTAATGATACTAGGAATTACTGTCCCGATCGTAAAATAAATAGTATTGCCAATAACCTGCCAAAAGTCTGGACTAAGTAATAAGCGAAGGTAATTACCCACTCCCACCCAATGCACACCCGCACGCGTAAAACTCCCGCCTGTAAAACTTAGATAGCCCAAATAGACGATCGGGAAAACCAAGAAAATACCCAATAATACTAAGGCTGGTAATAAAAATATCCCCGCTGCAATACCCTCTCGATCGAGTAAAGCTGTAAAACTATCTGAAAAATGATATTTGGACTCATGCTTACGGATAGTCATAGTGAATAATTAAATATCTAGCGATCGAGAAGTGACGATCGGGTTATGGTTAATAGTAACGTAATCGCTGAGAGTGACTAAGTACCTGTGGACGGATTTATCAACTTAAAGAAATTGCCAGACTGGACTTCACATGACTGTGTTGCCAAAATTCGCCGGATTTTGCAGACGAAAAAAGTCGGACATGGCGGGACATTAGATCCGGCGGCGGTAGGAGTACTCCCGATCGCGATCGGCAAGGCAACTCGGCTATTACAATATCTACCGGAGGGGAAAGCATATCGCGCTGTAATTCGGTTTGGTGTGCAAACGACAACAGACGATCTCGAAGGCGATATTGTCTACTCCGAGCCAGTAACAGATCTGACAATCGCCCAAATTCAAGCAGTAATTCCGGAATTTATCGGTGAAATCATCCAAACTCCACCGATGTATAGTGCCATTCAAGTAAATGGACAAAGATTGTATAAACTCGCACGAGCGGGAGAAGTGGTGGAAGTACCCACCCGTCAAGTCAAGATCGATAGTATCGATCTTCTCAATTGGACACTTGGAGATTTTCCCGAAGTTGAGGTGCAGATTACTTGTGGTGGCGGCACATATATTCGCTCGATCGCCCGCGATTTGGGCGATAGACTAGGCACTAAAGGAGTTTTGGCATTTTTAGAACGAAATGCTAGTTGTGGCTTCCAATTGGCAGACAGCCTCACTCTGGAAGAGTTAGAGCAACAGCAGCAAGCAGGAACCTTTACGCCAATGCTCCCAGAGCGAGGATTAGCCCATTTGCCTACAGCCACCCTGACAACGGCGGAGTCAGTCAAAGCGTGGAGCCAAGGAAAACGGCTACCGCTCGATGAACTTACCCTCACATTCCCATCGGGATCGATCGGTTATGTCAAAGTGATGGGAGTAGAGCGGTGCTGGGGAATTGGCGAGATTCAATCTAATCTACAACACATATTAGTTCCTAAAGCAGTGCTGCTTTGAGCATTAATGTTATGATTACTTGCCGATGACTGCGATCGACAGCAATAATTGTTTTGTAGTTATTTCCAAATTATATTGAGGACGATCGATGACTGCTTCACCCGATTCTAATCCAGATCTCGAACTGATAGCGGCTCTGGACAACCCCGATCTGAGCTTCGACTTACCCGATCCTGAGGATGAAGCAGTCGGCGACTTCGATTTTCGGCAACGAGTTGATGATGCGTGGGTGGTATGCGATCGTTTCGATCTCCAGACAGAGATCTGGCGGGGTAGAATTTTACGTGCAGTCCGCGACAAAGAGAAAAAAGGCGGCGACGGACGCGGACAAGGTTTTTTGAACTGGCTCAAAGATCGGGAACTGAGCAAGAGTCAAGCTTACGCCTGGATCGAACTCGCCAATAGTGCCGATACCTTGCTCGAAAATGGCGAACTCTCTCCCTCCGCACTCAATAACTTTAGTAAACGTGCCTTTGTCGAAACCGCCAAATCGTCCCCAGAAGTCCAACAGTTAGTCACCGATGCCGCCGAAAGAGGCGATCGGATCACCCGCCGCGAAGTCCGCCAACTATCCGATGAATGGATGGCAATGAGTTCGGATCTCATCCCCGATGAAGTCAAAGAACAAGCCGCCGCTGGAGCCACACCACCGCGCTTCATCGCCCCATTAGTCAAAGAAATGGAGAAACTACCCGAAGCGCATCAACTCGCCATCCGCGAAGAAATAGCCGCCAATCCCGATGTCGATAATATCAAGCTCGTCACCAGCAATGCCCGCAGTTTGTCAAAATATCTCGATGCTGGCGCACAGGTGCAAGTTTTGAATGATTCTAAAGTCGATCTCGCCACCGCGCTCGAAGAAGCCATGCGCGTCGGATGTCTCCCTGTCGCCGCCGATGTGCTCAAACAAGCAGCTCAACTAGAGCAAACGATGACCAAATTCTATCTAACCTGGAAACGCTTGGGCAGCTTGGTAGATAGATTGTATGTCGATACAGGTGCCAGTACGCCCAACTTGCGATCGCTCATCGCTTGCGTCGAACGTCTCTCTAGCGAAATCGTCGAAGTTCCCCTCGATGATAGCGGTGAAAATTCAATCCGACTGCGGGTAATGACGGGAGAGTAAGATAAGCTCACAACACACATGCTAGCTTCTCCTCATTCAATTGTTGAAAGCCCTGGTGTTGATAAAATCTTTGGGCGCGATCGTTTTGGAGATGAACACTAGTATCGATCCGTAGCACACTGCGATCGCGTAACTCTTGTTTCAACTCTTGCAATAAAATCGAGCCGATTCCCCGTCCTTGTTTTGAACTAATGACAAAGAAATCATCTAGCTTGGCAACCATCCCCCCAATCGCCGTAGAGATCGCCAAGCAGACGATGCAGACACCAGCAGGGTCGCCCTCATCATAAGCTAACCATACAAAACCAAATTCCGGTCGTTGTAAAAATAGATCCAATGCCTTGTCTAGTGCTGCTGCTCCTCCCGCACCATAAGCAGCACTGCTATCGAGATAATATTCATCCTCACACAAGAAAGAACGCAAGAGACTAAAAGCATCCTCACGCAATTCGATCGTCATTCTTTGGCATTCAATCATTTAGTCACTCCCATCTCGATCGCTCTGTTATTAATTCGCTCTCTGTGGCTTTACCGTTCTATTTTAGCTAGAGAAGAAGTAACACAAGCGAAACATAACACTAGACGATCTTCATCGAAATAGGTGCCATCGAGCCTTGAGGCATAATGTAAGTAAGACTTTTGGAGCATGTCGCGAATGGTTCAGACCCCAATTAGACAAATTACCCTTGAAGAGTTCCTCGATCTGCCAGATACCAAGCCAGCGAGTGAATATATCGACGGCGAAATTATTCAGAAACACATGCCCCAAGGACAACATAGTATTCTTCAGCTCGAACTTGGGATGGAAATCAATCTGTATTTGTGCTAGTTGCAAACCAAGCATTACAGATTCTGGAAGAACCCAGTGCTATTCTGCCCGTTCCAGAGTTTGCAGCAGCAATTGAGCTTACGGTAGAGCAGTTATTTAGCTGGATGAAGAAAAAATCTCAACCTGAGTAGTCACAGCTAATCGGTTATCAACCCAACCGCCATCAGCCGCTGACAAGTTAACATAGATACATAATTAATGCGCTTTGGTGGAATAACGATATGGTTCAGTCCCAATATTACGGCGGCGATAGCTACTACCGGACACCGCCACCAGATTTACCCTCATTGCTATTGAAAGAGCGGATCGTCTACATGGGTGGACCGCTGGTATCGTCCGATGACTACAAGCGGCAAATGGGCTACGATCCTACCAAATTGTTGATCGCCCAACTGTTATATCTCCAATTTGACAATCCTGACAAACCGATTTACTTCTATATCAACTCCACAGGGACATCTTGGTATACTGGCGACTCGATCGGGTTTGAAACAGAAGCCTTCGCCATTTGTGATACCCTCGGCTACATTAAGCCTCCCGTCCATACCATCTGTATCGGACAGGCAATGGGCACCGCTGCCATGATTTTAGCCGCCGGGACAAAAGGTTGTCGTGCGAGTCTACCCCATGCCACGATCGTCCTCAACCAGCCTCGCAGTGGCGCACAGGGACAAGCCAGCGACATCCAGATTAGAGCCAAGGAAGTCTTGGATAATAAGACTGCAATCCTCGATATCTTTTCACACAGTACCGGACAATCGGCTGAAAAAATTGCCAAAGATACCGATCGAATGTTGTACATGACTCCTCCAGAAGCCAAGGAATACGGCATCATCGATATCGTCCTCAACAGCGTCAAAGATCTACCTACTCCGATGCCTGCATTAGTGTAAAAGTACATCATTAGCACACAAAGGGACGTAGATCGGAAGGTCGGTATTAAGTTTGAAACCCAGGCGGTAGTTTGGTCGGATCGCCTGACCTACGGCTGTCAACACTTCGGCTTCGCTCAGTGCAAGCTGTCAACTGTAAACTGTCAACTGTCAACTGATTTAACTATGTCTGTCGATCGGATTTTAAAAGTACCTTATAACTTACCTGGAAGTTCTGCTTGGCAGTGGATTAACATCTACACGCGGATGAGTCAGGAACGGATTATCTTTCTCAATCAGCCGATTACTGATGGACTGGCAAATAGTATGGTGTCATCGTTGCTGTACCTAGAGTCAGTCGATAACACCAAACCTATTTATCTCTATATCAACTCCCTCGGCGATCCTGTTGCCGCAGGGATGGCGGGTGTAGAAGTCGGGATGATGTCGGTGATGGCTGGATTGGCGATCTACGATACCATCAAGCACATCAAGTCAGAGGTATACACGATTTGTCTGGGGCAAGCAATGGGAATTGCGACACTATTACTATCTGCTGGTGCTCCAGGCAAACGAGCGAGTCTACCCAATGCCACGATCGCACTGATGCCCAATCGGGCTGGTACTCGCGGACAAGCCTCGGATATCATCGTCAATGCTGCCGAAATTTTAGCCAAGAAATCAACAATCGTTGATGTATTTGCTGAAACGACGGGTCAAACTTCCGAAAAAATCCTGGCAGATAGCGAACGGATGTTTTATATGACTGCCCATGAAGCGCAAGCATATGGACTGATCGATCGAGTCCTCGAAAGCACCAAAGAACTTCCAGTTCTCTAGTAACCTCTCTACCCTCCCCCCCTCATTACTATGTCAATCGGCGTTCCTAGCGTTCCTTATCGTTTGCCTGGTAGTTCTAACGAGCAGTGGATTAATATCTACGATCGATTATTTCGCGAACGGATTATCTTTCTATTTGAAGAAGTTGATGCTGGTATGGCAAATGCGATCGTCGCTTATATGCTGTATTTAGACTCGGAAGACTCCAGTAAACCAATCTATCTTTACATCAACTCTCCTGGTGGTGAAATCACCGCAGGGATGGCAATTTATGACACGATTCAACATATCAAGTCAGAAGTAGTCACTATTTGTGTAGGTTTAGCCGCTTCGATGGGTGCTTTCCTGCTAGCTGCTGGCAGCCCTGGCAAGCGTCTAGCACTACCCCACGCGCGGATTATGATTCACCAACCTTTAGGTGGTACCGGACGGATGCAGGCATCTGATATTCAAATCGAAGCCAAGCATATTCTGGAAACACGGACTCTGCTCAATCAATTGATGGCAGATCGATCGGGGCAAACATTGGAACAGATCGAAAAAGATACCGATCGAGATAACTTTATGTCAGCAGCAGAAGCTATGGCTTATGGATTGATCGATAAAGTTGTTGAAACTGCCAACGTTCGTTAATTTCGATTTTCTACTAACTTAATCCTTATTCTCGGCGGCATAGCCACTCCCCTGGAGCATAGAGAATAGGGATTTTGTTTAGGTTCATAAATCGAAGATCTTCAACTAAACAAAGCAGTTCATTAGAACTATTATTTAAGTGGGGTAATTAAAATCATTAAATAATGCCAAAATGTTCGATTTAGTGTAAACTACAACACAGAAACAAGTACGCTAATTAATCAAGATACTAAGTGGCTTGAGTACTGGCTGTTCAACAGCTCCAGCTTTTGTTATTAAGGTGTAAGCCTAAAATATATAAGTGCTTAATTTCTTTCTCCATTGCTCAGAGCTTAGTAGCTAAAGATCCAACCAGATCTATAACTTTAGGTTGCTGGAGAGATTAGTACTTATCTATTAGTTGTTCGGCCGCGATCGCAGTTACTAGTCAAGCGAATGTGCTTAGTTGCGAACGGGGGGTACCAAGGATTCCATTTTTCAATGAATCAATTTCACCAAAACTTTATTATCAGAGTAGTCGATCTCTACGGCTTAGAACTTGATGGCGATCGAATCGATACCCTAGTCGAAGCTTGGTTACAAAAATACGATCCGAGCTGGATCGTCAAAGCGATCGTTGAGTCTCTTTATCGGGGACGGTACAAGATCAAGTCTGTCGATAATATTCTTAAAGATTGGCACCGACTAGGTAAACCGCGCCACAATTTTACACCTGAATATGAGCGAGAAATTTTACAAAATTTGCCAGATCCGATCGATATACCCGTAGCGATCGTCCTTATACCGTCATCGTCACCAGATGTTGGCTTATCTCCAGTAGAACAACCTCAGTGGCAAAGTAGTGTCCCAGAAGCATCGGACACTCAACTTGCAACACATCAACCACCGCTCGTCAGTTGTGAAAATCTCGATCCAGAAGAGTCAGCCCCCTTTGGACGTCATCATCACTCAAGCAATTGTCAACTAGATCGTCCACAAGTTGAGATCGCAGTTGTAGAGACTGCTAACTCAGAATCGCCCTCGATTGAAGACTCTGAGGAAGATCGCGATCGCAGCTTATTTAGATCGTTACCACAATTATCTTCAGGGATACTCAAGGGAAAACCCGCCAATGGGAATGGCAAAGGTGGCGATCGATCGCATCGGATCGTCACCCAACCAGTCAAGCATCATTTGTTTAGCACTCTCAAAGCGATCGTCGATCCAAATCATCAGCAGGGAGTAGCAGCTTGTCATTCAGTCTGTCTGCCACTATATGTGATGAAGCCTAATTCTCCTCAGATTAGACAATTCCAACCTCCGCTCGAACATCCGAGCGAGGAACAATGTTTGTGAATTTATTTGTAAATTGTAAGTAACAATAACTTTCCAAATATCCTCTAACGATTGCGGAGCACTTGTAATAAGGTTAAAAAATAGCTGGGAATAGGTGCAGTAACACTAATCAATTCCCCTGTATGTGGATGGATTAATTGCAAGTGCCAAGCATGGAGAGCTTGCCCTGGGAGATTGACGCCGATCGATCTACCCGAACCGTAAACAGGATCGCCGACGATCGGATGTCCCATTTTGGCAGCATGAATGCGGATTTGATGAGTTCTGCCAGTTTCGAGCCGAAATTTAATTAAGCTAAAACTTCGCAATCTTTCTTCGATCTGCCAGTGAGTCACCGCAGTTTTACCACCTTGTTCGATCGGTAAGACGGTATTTCTGAGCCGATCGACTGGATGACGTCCGACAGGTAGATCGATCGTCCCGCTCTCTACCTTGGGTGTGCCGTAGACTATCCCCAAATACTCTCGCCTAGCAGTTTTAGCCTGAAGCTGTTGTTGGAGGTGCTGGTGGGCGAAATCGGTCTTAGCCATGACGATCGCACCAGTGGTATCCTTGTCTAAACGGTGAACGATACCTGGACGCTGAACCCCGCCGATACTGGAAAGGGGACAATGAGCGAGTAAGGCATGAACTAGAGTACCCGTACTATGTCCGGCGGAGGGGTGAACCACCATCCCAGCGGGTTTGTTGACAATCAGTAGATACTCGTCTTCATACAGGATCTCTAGCGGAATGGCTTCAGGAATGAGATCGAGTGGCTCAGGATCGGGGATGTGGATACATACTCGATCGCCAGATTTCAATTTATATTTTTTATCATCACATACCCGATCGGCGATTTGAATGTGCCCTAGGGCAATTAGTTTTTGCCAACGCGATCGAGAAAAATCTGGCAATTGCAGACTCAGCCAGAGATCGAGCCGAGGTTCGGAACGATCTTCAGCTTCGACAATTAGTTCTATGGATTGCCGATGGTCGATCGAGCTGCCATCAATCATCGGTAAATTATCTGTCTCAATTGCATTCACTAAATTCATCTAAATCGATCGTTATGAAAAACAAACTTCGTCATTATCGTACCGTGCGGATTGAAAATCAGGATGGTAGATTTACGATCCGTGGTATGGGTAAATGGTACCACCAGTGGCGCGACCCTTACCATTTACTCCTAACTATTCCTTGGGTTGGGTTTGCGGGGATTGTATCGATCGCGTATCTATTGCTGAATGCGTTGTTTGCATTGGCGTATTTAGCTGGGGGTGATAGCTTGGAGGGGGCAAAACCTGGTTCTTTTAGTGATGCCTTCTTTTTTAGCGTTCAAACTTTGGCTTCGATCGGGTATGGGGCAATTCATCCTAAGACATTTTATGCTAATTCGATCGTCACGCTCGAATCGATCGCTGGTTTGTTATTAATTGCGGTATTAACTGGACTAGCTTTTGCGAGATTTTCTCGCCCGATCGCCAAAGTATTATTTAGTCAATTTATCCTGATTACCACCCACAATCGTCAGCCTACGTTAACGTTCCGAGTTGCCAACGAACGGCATAATTTCATCTTAGAAGCTACTGCTCAGATGTATCTAATTATAGATGAATTAACTGATGAGGGAGCATTTATGCGGCGGATTCACGAACTTAAATTAATGCGCCATCGCACTCCTAGTTTAGTCCTCACTTGGACGATTATGCACTCGATCGATTCAGATAGTCCACTCTACGGTTTGACAGCTAGCGATCTAGAACAACGTCACGCGAATATTAGTATCTTAGTTGGTGGTGTCGATGAGACTGTTGCCTACACGATCACTGCTCGGCATGTTTATGCTACCGAAGACATTTTATTCGAGCATCGGTTTGAGGATATTATCTACACTTCAGAGAATGGAGATCGCTACTTTGATTATAGTCGCTTTCATCAAGTCCAACCGCTCGATTGAGGTCGTAAGCATGGGCTATTTAGCTGTACTAATTTGAGGAACAATTCTCTATTTATATATTCTTCTTATCTCTTTTATCTATAAATTTTTTCTTACTAAAAAATTATAGCTTTAGTCTTTGGCCTAGCGTCTTTGAAACAGAATCAACAAATTGAAACCAATAGTCTGAATAAAAGTATGCTGGTAAATCAATGGGTGGCTGTACATACAAATGGTGTACGTACAACCCTGCACTCATCCCTAATAATTGCCAACTAACAATCAGGAGGAAACCGATTGATTTACTCCACCCCTTAACTTTTAAGTCTAAACTGACTAATAATCCAGCGGTACATAATACGACAGCATCTACAAAGAATTGGAGCCAAGTTAATAAAATTACGGAGCCAATACTTGCTAAAATTATGAGAATAAATGCTCTTGTATCTGTCTTGAAAAAGCCACCAAAACTCAATGACACGCTGCGGCTGGGGTAGCTCACAAACCCGCCGAGAATAACTACCCCAATAGCACACATCCACCACACTACTCGATCGCTAGTCCACTCATACAGCAACCAGCCAAAAGTAGTATAAGTCAAAAACAATAGTAACAAAGAAGTCCACGGTAATTTAGGCGTAGAAGATGTTTGACGATCGAACACGATAAGTTAAGACTTCAAAAGATTAATACAAGTCTATAATATCCTAAAAATTAGTTATTAATTATTTCTGGTTTTGAAGCTGCCAGACTAAGTTAAGTGCATCATCAGAGCTTTTTTTATTACCTTGCTGCTGATATAACTCCGCTGCCATCTTGAAATCGCTCGTGGCACCCGATCGATCTTTGAGAGACTGACGCGCCGCAGCCCGATTGTAATAAGCTTCCGCTGCATCAGGCGTAATCTCGATTGTTTTACTAAAGTCAGTAATTGCTGCCTGAAAATTGTTTAATTTGATGCGGTTTAGTCCACGATTATTATAAGCAAAAGCATAATCGGGCTTGAGTTGGATTGTTTTATCATAATCAGCAAGTGCGCCTACATAATCCCCAGTTTTTCGACGGATATTAGCACGATTGTAGAAACTAGGATAATAACTAGAGTTGAGAGAGATCGCTCGACTGTAATCAGCTATCGCTCCTTTATTATCACCTAGTTCCGATCTCGTCCAGCCCCGATTGTTATAAGCGAGATAATAATTAGAGTTCACTCTAATCGCTGAATCATAGTCGGCGATCGCACCTCTATTATCACCCGATTTGTATTTAGCTAAACCACGGTTGAGATAAGCTTCAGCTCGATCGGGTTTAATTTTAATTGCTTGAGAAAAATTAGTAATCGCTCCGGCTAAATCTCCTGATTGGATCAGATTTCCCCGATTGAGATAGGCATCGACATAGTTAGGATTAAGCTGAATTACTCGATCGAGATCGCCGATCGCTCCCTGCTTATCACCGATTTTTTCTTTAGCAACCGATCGATTAAAATAACTAGATAGATTTTGAGGATTTAATTGAACGACTCGATCGTAGTCATCGATCGCCTTTTGGCTATTACCAGAGAGATCGTAGGCAATTGCTCGATTGTAGAAAGCTTTCTCAAAATTAGGCGCGATTTGAATCGCATTTGAAAAATCAGCGATCGCACCAGGATAGTCTTTATTTTTAAACTTTTGATTGCCTGCGGCTACAAGATTGTTAGCTTGCTGTTGAGGATTTTGATTTTGGGCAAGCCTGTCGATATTTCCAGGCGTAGGCTGGAGTAAAGTATTAGCACTAGCATTGTCCCAACTAGCGATCGAAGTAGTAAAAAGCATCGCGATCGGCGCAATAGCTGTAAAAATAATAGGTAACTTCATAATTAAGGGCTTGAATCGAATCAAGGATAAAAATATACAGATATAAGCTAAATTATGTCTTACATTGCCGATCGAACACCAGCGTAATTTACGTGCATTCTTATTGTAGCGTGAGTTAGATCTGGCAGATGGTAATCCTATGTGAGTTTCACTTGATATTGACTCGGAGGATCGATCGGGTTCGCGCCCGCCATCTAAGGGTCAAACTACCGACCTAGGATCGGCTACAATTGCTTAACTTAACGATCGGCGATCGATTGCAGTTGCGCGTATTTATTAAAGTAACGGTTGGCAATACCACTAGTTACGAGGAGCGCGGCAATAGTATTACTTGCCATCACGGCGAACAAAACCACAATCTGATATCCAGCGGCATTTACAGGTTGAACATCAGCAAGTAATTCCCCTGACAAAAATCCAGGAATCGCGACTAAACCCGCTACCATCAAAGTATCGATTGTAGGCAATAAAGCGGATTTGACGGCTACTTGACGATAAGATGCGATCGCTTGAGCGGGAGTTGCACCTAAGCTCAGATGAGTTTCAATTTCTGCTTGATGTCGATCGATTTCACTAATTAAGCGTTCTCCCGCAACTGCCGTGTTATTGAGCAGATAACCCAGACAGATCCCCACTACAGCCAGTAAATATTGAGGTTCATACCAATTAGTAGGCTTAATCACCACCAAAATTGTGTACCCAACGGCGATAATTAGCCCCGTCAAGATAGCTCCACCGACAATCGGGAGCAAACCTTTCATGCGATCGCCAATCCGGTTACTCGCGGCAATTGTCGTCGCGATCGCGATCGCACAAATTCCCCCTACAGTTACTAGGGGAGTGTTTAATTGCCAGATTATTTGCAATCCAAAACCCATCACCAATAATTGCAGGATCGATCGAGCGGCTGCCAGAGCCATTTGTCCGGCTAATCCCACTCGTTGCCATTGTAACAGCCCGATCGAGATGGCAATTAAACCAAATGCCCAAGCCAAATCTAGTAAATCTAATACATGTGGAGGATTATTCATGAACGGGAGATAGGTTGGGCGTAGCTAAGGGATGGGGGAGTGCGGTTGTACTGGTAGAGCGACGTGAGGAAAAAGAGAGTCAAAACGTTGATTGACCCAAGCAACGCGAAGGATCAGTAAATGATTGAAACCTGACTCACTCCAACGCATCCCAACA
>NZ_JBGSQZ010000058.1:0-7614 GCF_041737865.1 Chamaesiphon sp. | reverse complement strand
ACTAATAACCTTCTCTAAAATAGGATAAGCAAAACTTATCCTATTTATCCTTCTTATTTGAATATCCTATTTATCCTTCTTCATCAGAATTTCTTATCTATCCTTCTTCAAGTTTTGAAGGTTAGAAAAGGTTTTGGGGATCGTCATCAAGTTTGTATCCTAGAATCCTCTCCTAGCAACACTTCTAGAATTTAGCTGTGATGGCTGCTCGTGCGGATTCTCCAATCATCTCACTTATCCTATTTTTTGAGCGGGGATCGCTGGTTTTTAGTCGCGAATGATAAGATATCCATATCTACAGCTTTACTTATATCCTTCTTAGCTTGGCTAGGCTCTTGACAAGGCGAAAGCTACTTGCAGCAATACTTCCAGCCATTGTTAAGAATACAAGGTATTTTAACCACATCAGATATTTGTATCGATAGAATATCCTATTTTGCTTTTTGCTCAAAGTAGGATATAATTGAAGAAGGATAAAGCAATCCCCCTAACATCCAGCATCTAATCCGCAGCCATGATTTCCCATCTCCCCCAATATCTCTCCCCCAGATCTCGCCGAACAAATCAAGTCCGATCTCCGGCAGCCGTGGCTCAAGTCTGCCAAAATCTTTGGTGGCAAGTCCTGCTCCATTACCTCGATCGGTGAATATTACTGGACGTGGCAAGCTGGCAAGGGCGGGACATATTCAAGGCAACAACCAGACGGTTCAGCGACGATCGCTATACCCCAAAGCCTCAGAAGCTTGGCGATCGCCATTGCGACTGAATCTGCCGACTGCCCACAATACAATCCTCAGATCGCCCTAATCAACGTCTACAAGGGCAAACAAAAGCTCAACCTCCACCAAGATATCGACGAGCGATGCGATGCCCCTGTCATTTCTCTCAGCTTCAATACTAGCGGGATCTTCACTTTCGATCGCAATGGCAAGCGCGAGCGTGTCCAGCTCGACGATCGCGATGTCTTTATTTTCGGTGGCACAGACCGCTATATGAAGCATGGTTATGAGGGCAATCTCGATCCCACATCTACTCGCATGAATATCACTATCCGCCAATATTGCTAAATCTGTCGCGCCAAATAAATATGAAATCCTTTCAAGCCGAAGTAGACAATCGCAAATACCGAGTAAATATCGAAGGCGAGTTTTTCGCGATCGACACGATCGCCCACGACCTAGCTACCCAGATCGCCCACAAAATCTATGGTAAGCGCAAGGGTAAAACTCGCCAAATCAAGGAGTTGAACCACGGACGGGAACCTTACCAATACTGGAGCTACGAGATTGTCATTGCTGCTGAAGGTAAGTTTTTCAAGATCGAACAGTGGCAATCGATCGAGATCTGCATTCGTGAAGTTGCTTACAAACCACCAAAAACTCGTTCACCACAACCCCCGCCAGAACGAGTCAAGCCAACTCTAGCCGAAACTCTCGATCTAAACTCTGACACTAATTAATCACTTACGCCAGTACCTTTGATGAAAGCTTTAACTCCCTTGAATCTACCAACTAAACCTATTTCGCCCACCAGAACCGCGATCGACTGGCTGGAAATACTGAACTACCGATCGCCACAAATATATCCTTCTTTACTTTTAACTAAAAGAAGGATATAATTGAATAAGGATAAAGCATCGTACAAACAGTAATGATAGAAACAACTAACCTGCCTAAAATTCCTTCCAATTACGGCTACGAGCCGTGGCAGATCGACAAAAATGGCAAGCTGATCGAGGAAAGTCGCGACAGTACAAAACCCGCTCACTCTCAAATTTTGCAATGGGCGACGTTGCAACCCTTTTTCAGAGAAATTACCATCTATGTCGATCGAGACGGTAGTTTTGGGGTAGCTCGCATTACAATGTCTGGCAGGTTTGAACCCCTTGCTAGCGCGGAATCTGAGTTAGCCCTTGCTGATATCCTTTGGGGATGCCAAGGTAGATCGGGGCAAGATAAAGCCAAGGAATTTAAATTCAAGATGCGGCAAACAGGTCGTTGCGCTCTACGACGATCGAGGTCGTCCTACTTCTCCCGTTAATCTATCGAAAACGATCGAGGATTTCACTAAATTAATGCTCCCGATCGAGAGGCTCTAAACTGGCTCAAAATAACTCGCGTCAGTCCCAACGTCCACGTCGAACGAGTCCTGTTTCGCTTCGATGTTGCTTGGCTGATACTCTCTAGCACGGGTTCGCTGTACCTGGGCAAAGACGGTCTATTCCACCAATGCCAGCCCCATCCTGACTGCTTTTACAAGGAGCGCGTCACCTTCATAAATGACAAGCGAACGATTACCAAAACCTACTACTGGGACAGAGAATCTGCGATCGCATCTATCCCACACGACAGAAAGGATGTCAGAGCCGATACGGTCTACTCCCCTTCTGGTTCTCTAATTTATGGTCGCATCTTCCAAAACCTCGCAGATTTATAACTCGTTAAATTTCCTGGCTGAACTACCGATTGCCATAATTATATCCTTCTTTACTCTCAATTGAAAGTAGGATATAATTGAAGAAGGATAAATCGTCATTCACACAGTCTCTTCACTCAGCTCTAGAAATTCATGACCGCTACAAAACTTGCCAAGCTTTCCATGTCCGAACTCAAATCCATCTGTGTCGATCGAGAGATCGTCGTCATTGGCGATAAGCGGGTAAAAGCCAACTATGTCCTCGCCATCGTCACCGACCAGGAACGCCCTATGGAAATCGCATCAATCCCCACCGTCATCATTCCCGATTCCTTCGACGCAGCGATCGAACTCTCAGCCCCCGCACTAATTTCAATGCCGATCGGACGAAAGCGCACCACCAAAGATCTCGAACTAAATCGCTCTAACCTCATTGAAGTCACGCAGACATCTGACACTGCCACAGCAGCCGATCTCGAACCGTCATCTCCGCAGCCGCAGCAACGTCGCAGTGCTTCGATCGTGGTGATACTCCCGCTAATTCTGAGTCTGGCTCTGTTTTTAGCAGCAAAAGCAATGATTAGCTCGTTCACTTGGGCGATCGCTGCTTCAAGCCCGTTTATCGCAGAAATATGGCGATCGATAGCGAATCACTGCCTGAATCGGGTTAATGAGCGTCCAAATCAGGCGATTGACTATTTCCCTTCGATCGCCTGATTTTACGATCCCAATCGACACATCACCAACCTCTAATACCATCCATGACTACCACTATTACCAAGCCAGATCTCGTTAAGACGGCACTCCAAGACGTTACTATTCGCCGATCGGGAGATCGTTATTTAGTTTGCTTACAAGGCAATGTAGATCGAATTACTTACACCAAAGTCAAAAACGTGCTCAGTCGATTAGGCGGAAAGTGGAATACAAAGCAACAAGCGCATCTACATTCTAGCGACCCATCCCAAGGGATTGAGACTTTCCTCTCGACAGGTTATTTGCCACCACTCAATCCCCATGCTTATTTCCCTACGCCAATTAAGACCGTAGATGAAGCAATCGAATTTGCTGACATTAGATCGTTGGATGGCTCAAATCTGAGATTTCTGGAGCCGTCTGCTGGCTGTGGTCGAATTTGCCAACAAGTTAGGTCTGCCTATCCCAATATATCGATCGAGTGTATCGAACTCGATCCTAAAAATCGAAGCATCCTCAAAGATCGTGGTTTTCAGATAGTCGCTGAGGATTTTGAAACCTTTGAACCTCCTCATCTCTACGATTTCGTCCTCATGAATCCACCTTTTTTGGGCAAAACCTATCAACACCACATCCAAAAAGCATATAGCTTGCTGAGAGATGGCGGTATTTTGACCGCGATTTTACCTGCGAGTTATCGAGACGATCGGCTGTTTCGCAATTGGATATTTGAATTGGGCGAGACTGAGTTCCTTGGCTCGGTGTTTGAAGATACTAATGTTGAATGCGAAATGGTTCGGATTGACAAAGGATCTGCTTCTACTGATTGGCTTCCTACTGACTGTTATGCTTCGACTTACCATCGAGATATTCAGCTCACGCTAGATTCTAGCTACCACCAGCTAGAATCCCCGTCGCTTGCTGACATCTCCAAGATCGTAGACGACCAAATTAAGCTGGGTTTCAATCTCCTTTGGAATGACAAGGTTCAGCGTCAGACTCTCAATCCTCTCTCAACTGCCAACTAATTCTTGCTCGAATATGTCGCTCGATCCTCAAAGATCGGAACTCCAATGACTCAGGTTATGAATACTACGCTCCTCGGATATCTAGATCTACGGAATTAGACACGCACTGTGTCGATCGAGAGATCGAAGTCAGTGGCGACAAACGCGTAAAAGCTAATTATGTCCTCGCGATCGTCACCAGCCAAGAACGCACTGTGGAAATCGCATCAATCCCCACCATCATCATTCCCGATCCCTTTGACGCAGCGATCGAATCGAATCTACAGGAGCTTGCAGCGATCGAGTCTCACTCATTACCACCAGAAATCCACCCAATCCCAGAAGAGGCTTTATCCCCCGCTGTCGATATCAATCCCCTATCTCTCCCCTTACATCCACAGTCATATCACAGTGCCTCAATCGTGTTAATCGTCCCGTTTGCCTATTACTTGACTCTGTGACGTTTTAGTCAGCTATTTTAATTGGCACCAAGCAAACGAGATTCCCCGTCCACAATCTTCATAAGTCATTAATTAAAGTTCTCGACGACAACTCAAACTAGATCCACCACTCCCCAACCACACCCATGCCTAACACCAATCCCCAACTCTACAAAATCGCCACTCAACAGATCAAAGTCTTACGCACCCTCGCGAAAATGTCTGCCCAAATTGGCGATCGCGAGGGAGCTGCTATTATCCAAGCGGCTGAGGTGGCGATCGAACATCGCATCCAAATCACTTCGATGAACCTCAGTGCCCTTGAATATCTGGAAAAGTTAATCAGCCAAGGTCACGACTACGCCGATGCCGAGTGGCGGACTAGTCAATGCTATGCGATCGACAGTGATGAATTACGAACCGCTTACGATAACCGCCCTCAGCCCACTACTCTATCCCATCGCCACAAAACTCTCCTCGAAGATATCATCGCTATCGCTGATGGGATGGATGTCTTGGATCGTGGCTCACGCGAATTCGAGTGGTCGCAACAAAATCTCGATCGCACGATCGACAAACTCGATCTCTGGGTGGCGATTGATTCTCCCATCCCGAAACTCGGTTATCGCTTTGACTCGCTCGACTATCCTAGCTGTCGCGAGTTGGCAGCTCAATTGCTCGATGATTGTCAATAAATCCTTGGTGTCGGTGGCGAAGGTGGCGATACTGTGGCAAGGCGAAAATAGCTGTGCCACCAGCCACAATCATTACACAGTAACGATAGTGGCAATGGTGGCAATGGTGGCAGAGCAAATCATATTTATCTGCTCTCCCCCATGATTTCCCCGCAAAGGCATCAGGCTCCATGCTCTCATTTTTCGATTGCAGTTAATTAAGCTCATACTCTGCCACCTCTGCCATCATTGAGTCGGAGTATAGGTTTCAAGTAGGTGGCATAGCAATTTTCGCTCTGCCACCCTCCGCCACCTTTGCCACCAATTAACTCTCGATTCATTAGACCTCTTGCGAAAGTATCAAGCGATCGCCTGTTATCACTATTTCTAATTTAGGGTTGACATTTTAATTTAGGAGTGATATATTAAAGAGGTAGAGCAAACTAGATGTCAAGCTAGATCGCATGAAATATTTATTTGAAGCTTGCCCACCATCCGAGAAAATTGCTAGTAGATTAGCGGGACTAAACCGTTATGAGATCGAAGAACTAGAAAAAGCAATTTATTGGCAACGACTAGAACAACAAACAATCGCACTACAAGAAAGTGGTTTTAATGCTACTCACAGATACAGAGTAGGTACAGAACAGGAGATATCCTATGATTTAATCCAGGTTGTTTCGCCTGATGGGAGTCAGGCACTATGGGCGACAATCGCAGAATGCGATCGCCTACTCGCCTCAAACTACGCACTCAAAAATCCTCAAAAAGCCTACGAGCGATGGGTTGAAAAAGTCGAACCAACTCAAACCCAATCAGACCGCGATTTTGTCGATGGCACGATCGAGCGAGATCTGCTCCGAATTTCCAAAAAGGCTCAGTCTGAAGGTGATGTTGAAAAACAGCAATTGTTTTCTGAGATGGCAACTGAAACCAGAAAAAACAGAATTTCGGCTACAAATCCACGCGGAGCTGGTCGCAATTCTACTGGCGAACGTCGATCGGCAACATTAACGGGTTTGTCTAAAAATGCCGCTAACAAACTGGATACGGTGGAAAATAAATCTCAATATCTAGTTGGTTTAATTGAGGCTGACTTGTCGGGAAATTAATCTCAAAATCGCTCCAACTAATGGAGCTGCTTATTGCCGAATCCTTTGTAAACCTAACCCTTCACCATGCACATTATCATCAAAGAACTTCGCCACACGTCAGGTAAAGTATCACCCCACTTCTGGAATGCCGAAGAACTCAAATATCAATTAACGTTTAGCCCCTTGGCAAAAATTCGGTCGTCCACAATTCTAATTACTTAGTAATTAAACTTGTGGACGACGACAGGATGAACGACGCGATCCACCGATCTCTAACCACAACTAAAGTTGAAGATTACCCTAATTATTAAGTTTTCTTAAACCCGATGAAACCTACAGAAATGCCTCCCTATTTCGCCAATGCTAACTTTGAAGTCGTTCGCGATCGCAGTGGAGTCATCCACGTCAGCATCCCCAACGGCAGAATGCTCTCCCAATACAATCCTCGCGGTGGTACAGGTATCCGCCTCTACTGTCCTTGCTCCCAATGTCAAGCCGATCGACCGAGCTTTGATGCCTGGGTTGCTTATTTACTCCAAACCTACAATGTCGATCTCAACTTAGCTCTAACGTTTTGACATTTTGGACGGGCGATCGGATACCGTCTCTTCCCGTACTGACTCGATCGTGTTTATGTTTGGGCATACTCTAATTAAGAATTATTTGCAGGAAGACGTAAGAATCTGCCAGCGACTATTCTGACACAAGTTGATTACGACGGGCGGTACAAGTGCTGCGGCATCGACAATCGCCAAATTTTCGATCGGTACATGAAAATTAAATCGGGTGACGTTGAGGCTACAATCTCGATCGATGAATGACTAAATCATGTATATCTAATCAGTTACCAGCATCGATCCACACTACAAATCGATATTATGACTGAGTATTTTGAAAGTAAATTTCTTCGTAGGGCTGCACAACCACAAATCCTTTGCCTCTAAATAACATCTGTACTGATTCGCCAGAACCTCTACCAACTAGAGTTTTCCACTGGACATCAATTTTTAGTTCTGGTTCTAAATTCCCCGACCACATTACAGTAGCATTTGGATCTGTAGTCACGGGAGAATCGGGAGTAACCTTCAAAGTCATCGGCGTGTGATGACTGGTAATAGTAATCCCTCACGAATAAATTTAATTTGCCCAGTATACGCAATCATCGACCCCATCTTAATCCAGACTTCACCGTCAAGGTTAATATCAAGCATTCGATCGGATTCTAATTCAAATAGTCCTTGCTGAAGATCTCGATCGAGTGTTTTGTTGGCAAAGGCTAATAAAGAAT
>NZ_JBGSQZ010000205.1:0-4642 GCF_041737865.1 Chamaesiphon sp. | reverse complement strand
ATCTACCCACCCCACCCTACGGGCACCCCTGTCTTGTAAAGGTGCTCCACTTGGGGAAACAAGCGACGTTTTGGGGGGAAGCTTCCCCCCAAAAGCTCGCGCCCCAAGACCGCACTTTCCGCTCCCAAGAGGGGATTTTCCACCCTAGTTCTCCCCTTAGCAAGGCTACCCTGTATCCATAAGCCTGATGGACTTCGTTTCAAAATCTAGATCCCCAAATTTCCTTTTAATGGGGCTAATATCTAGCCAAAGTCCCCTCCAAGGATGGGTGCCCGTAGGGTGGGGTGGGTAGATCTCCGCCGCGCACCCAACAGACAGCAACTAGCTACTCATTCGCGTGTTGCGCCTTCCCTGCTTCCTTGGTGTCGTGGTCTTCTTTCAGCCGCGACACGACATTAAATGCGTCTGCTGTTGGGGGTGAGGCGTCTTCCTCTACGCCTTCGGTTGGGCCGCCAATTTCATGCCAAGCGGCTAATCCTCCCATGATATGAGTTACAGCTTCAAAGCCAGCAACTCTGAGCATCTGAGCGGCGTTATGGGCTTGCTCATCAGTGTCGCCGTAGATGTAGGTATCGTGCTTGGTTTGGAGCGTAGACTTCATTTGTGCCAACTGCTCCATCGGCATCGAGATCGCCCCAGTGATCCGCCCTTGATTGAAAGATTCATGGGCGCGGATATCGATAATCGACAGCGCAGGTTCGCCCCACTCTAGCCGCTTTTTGAGGTCGTAGGCAGTGGATTCTTCTTGGAGAACTACTGGTGTGGGTGTAAGCTTACCTAAAGCATCTTGCACGCCTTCAACAATATCGTGTAAATTTGCCATGAGAATTTAGATCCCTAAATTTCAATACTACATCTACAGCATTGCAGAATTTGCTCTAAACCACTTCTACCTTTAGGTAGATTGGTTAAATTAATTGATAATTGATAATTGATAATTGGGGTTTTAGGATGGGGATTTAGACCTGTACTCTTTTTTAATTTCGTTCTCAAAAGAACAATTGCACACTAAAAAATTATCCGCTCCGGTTGTGTGTAATGATGTCACAATCCTATGGCGAATATCTGCATGTCGATCGCGTGATGTGGTTTGGTGTCGATGGGAGCCAGCGGCTGGCAACGGTCGTTGACCTTTGGTCTGCCGTAGGCAATCGCGACTGGAAAATCATCGAAACCGAAGGCGGCACAATTAGATTAGATTCCAAGCTGGGAACGGGCACAACTTTTTACTTTACTTGGCTTCAGAAATCCTCACAACCCAATGAGCGCATCAAAAGCAATTTAGCGCTATATTCATACTTTAATAAAATATTCTGAAAATACCATCTGCCCAAAGGTAGAGGATTTAATCTTAATATTTTCTAAAGACGTATTTCGATCGATTAATCAACCATAATGGTAATCGTTCATGGGGTTTTGAAAGGTGAGCTGGAAAAATAATTTAGCTCTTGTAGGCTGATGAAATCCTCGATCGGGACATCAAGTCAATCGATTTTCTTGACAGAGATAACTGGGATCGGACACCACAGCGCGTCAAGACATCGATCGGATCTTCAATTGGGAAGAGCCTGAATTTGGAGATCGAGCAAATAATACTTCAGATTGAAGCTCGATAATATCCCGAACAATTAAATAGAGATCTTATGCAACGCTCTCACTCATTCACACGCCTAAAAAGCTGGTTTGCACCTCCAAATCGTCTCGATCTCCAGATAGCACGGATTACTAGCGGCGTGGTCATGCTGGCTGGTTGCTTGGTCTTAATTGGCTGGAAATTGGATCTGGCGATCCTCAAGAGCGTGATTCCAGGCGCGGCGACGATGAAAGCCAATACCGCCGTTTGTTTCCTGTTGGCAGGAATATCACTAAGTTTCCAAACTCGCAAACGCACCAGGCTGGCGGCTCGAATTGCCAATGGCTGTGCGATCGCGGTAAGTACGATCGGACTCCTAACCCTATCTGAGTATCTATTTGGGTGGCATCTGGGCATCGATGAACTGCTAGTGCGCGATCCGGTAGCGACGATCGCCTCAGATCCAGGTCGGATGGGCATTAATGCGGCATTCAATTTTAGCTTGGTAGGGATAGCACTGTGGCTGGCAAATCGGCAGGAGCCGCAACCGCCGCAATGGCAACACCGAGTCAAACTAGATAGCATCGGGATCTCTCAAAGTCTGTTACTGGTGGCGGGTTTTATCGCGCTGCAAGCTGTAGTTAGCTACGCCAACAACGACCGAGTATTTTATCAACTCAGTATTTTTACAACAGCAATGGCATTCCAGACAGCCATCGTGTTTGTGGTCTTGTGTGGGGGGATTTTGGCACTCCGCAGCGATCGCGGCTGGATGCGATCTTTTACAAGCGATTTAGTCGGTGGTGATGTCGCCCGTCGATTTGTGCCGATCGCGATCGTGGCACCTTTGGTAGTCGGTTGGCTGATTTTGCGTGGTCATCAGGCTAATTTCTATGACACCAATTTTGCGTTTTCGCTGATGTCGATCTCGCTGGTGGCGATTTTGTTGGGACTAATCTTGCTAAATGCTGGTATTCTCGATCGAGTGGACTACGATCGAATCCGATCGTCCGATCGGATTCGATCGAGCGAGGAACGGCTCCAGCTTGCCCTTGAGGGCGCGAACCAGGGGATTTGGAGCTTGGATATCCAGACGCAGATTTTGACTTGGGACGATCGCTGCAAAGCAATTTTTGGACTCTCACCCGCTGCGGTGGTGACACATGCACAGCGGCTAGACATGCTGCATCCCGAAGATCGCCAGCGAGTGGCTGATGCACTAACGATTGCCGCCCGCGAGGGTGGTAAATTTGTCAAGGAGTACCGGACTATTTACCCAAATGGCACGCTCCGCTGGGTACTCTCCCAAGGAAGCGGTTACTATAATGCCGCAGGGGAACCGGATCGCATCTTGGGAACGATGATGGATATCACCGATCGCAAACAGGCAGAAGCAGCACTACAGGAGAGCAATCGGAAGTTTAGTGCCGTTTTCGACCAGACATTCGAGCTAGTCGGGCTACTGAGTGTAGAAGGAGTCGTGCTAGAAGTCAATCAAACTGCCTTAGAATCAGTCGCTGCTCGTAAGTCCGAAATTGTCGGCAAATGGTGCTGGGAAACTCCCTGGTGGCATACGGAGCAACTACAGCAGCAACTTAAAGACGCGATCGTCACCGCAGCTAGTGGGCAACTCGTGCGCTATGAAATCCAATTTCTCCATACAAATGGGATTTTAACCACGCTCGACTTTTCGCTCAAACCCGTGTTTGACGAGCAAGATCGAGTCATGATGCTCGTGGCGGAAGGGAACGATATCACCGATCTCAAACAAGCAGAAGCCGCACTGAGTGAGAGCGAACAGCGATTCCGCACTCTAGCAGATCGGATGTCCCAGTTCTCCTGGATGGCAGATGCTAGTGGGGGGATTTTCTGATACAACCGCCGTTGGTTTGACTACACAGGGACGACGCTAGAGCAAATGCAGGGCTGGGGCTGGCAACAGGTGCATCATCCCGAACACGTCGAGCGGGTAGTAGCGCATTTTCGCCACAGCATCGAAATCGGTGTCGAATGGGAAGATACATTTCCGCTCCGAGGTCGAGATGGGACGTACCGTTGGTTTCTATCGCGGGCAATTCCGATCCGTGATGACTCAGGGCAGATCGTCCGCTGGTTTGGTACCAATACTGACATTACCGAACAACAAACCGCACTCCGCGAAATCGAACAAGCCCAAGCAGACTTGGCACGGCGCAATCAAGAGCTAGACGCTTTCGTATATGTTGTCGCTCACGACCTCAAAGCACCCCTGCGCGGGATTTCCAATCTCTCCCAGTGGATCGAAGACGATCTCGAAGGAGTGCTCACCGCAGATACCCAGTCGCAAATGACACTACTGCGGAGCCGAGTCCGGCGGATGGAAGCGACGATCGATGGACTACTCGACTACGCCCGCGTCGGTCGCACCGATGCTAAAATCGAGTCGGTTCCAGTAGCTCAACTGCTGGCTGAGACGATCGATTCGATCGATCCGCCGCCCACATTTAAAATCATCATTGCGCCAGATTTAGCCACTCTCCATACCAAGTGACTGAGTTTGTTCCAGGTATTTACCAATCTCATTAGTAACGCCATCAAGCATCATCATCGAGCGGACGGCTCCATCCACATTTCCGGTCGAGATCTGGGTGAGTTCTATGAATTTGCGATCGCCGATGATGGCCCAGGGATTGCGCCAGAGCAACACGAGCGGATATTTGAGATCTTCCAAGCGGTCAACCCTCAAAATCGATCGGACAGTACAGGTATCGGTCTAAGTATTGTCAGAAAAATTATTGAAACTGAAGGCGGCACTATTAGAGTAGAGTCCCAGATCGGCACAGGCACAACTTTTTACTTTACTTGGCCCCAGCAATAGTGTCTTGAGATGTGGATACATTAGTCTATGTGAGATGTTGCTGAGTCCTTTACCCCACCCCAACCCTCCCCTTATCAAGGGCAGGGCTGATCCATCCACCAGAGAAAAACCGCTCTAACCCTTTTCTGTCGTTAAGTCTCGATCGAATGTAGATGGAAGTTAAACGAAACAATTGGGTTTTAGCATTATTCTTTTTCCAATAGATCAGCCCT
>NZ_JBGSQZ010000166.1:0-4775 GCF_041737865.1 Chamaesiphon sp. | reverse complement strand
TGTTCTCTCAACATTTGAGCTGTCTGTGCCCAACGACCATAGTCTACTCTTAACATCTTTGCGTTGACCTCAATTTACTCCTCAGAATCAGATTGTCTCATACTTTGAAAACTATGGGTTTGAAGTTGGACGGGGTTTAGCTTCTTTTACACCGAACAGAATCTCGCCCTGAACATCCTCAAGCTCCTCGAACAGCCTCAAGCGGTAGATTTACCCCGCGTCCGCAGTTGGATCGATAGGTTCACTCAAAGTCAGAGGATTAGTCTCTCACCCGAACAACAGCAAGCGGTGGAGATGGCGGCGACACAACGAGTGATGATTCTCACTGGTGGCCCAGGTTGCGGGAAGACTTTCTGTACGCGCACGATTGTCGCTTTGTGGAAGGCAATGAGTAAGAAAATCGCCCTTGCCGCACCTACGGGGAGAGCCGCTCAGAGGCTGTCAGAAATGGCCGGAATCGAAGCGAAAACCATTCACCGTCTATTGGAGTTCGATCCGGCGACCAGAGGGTTTAAACGGGGTGTAGATGAACCTTTGCCTCACGATGCGATCGTGGTTGATGAGGCTTCGATGCTGGATCTATTTCTAGCGAATTCACTGATTAAGGCGGTTCGGACTGATGCCCATTTACTGATCGTGGGAGATATCGACCAACTACCTTCAGTCGGGCCAGGGAGCGTGTTAGGCGATCTGATTAAGTCGGGTCGGATTCCAGTAGTCAGACTCACTCAGGTATTCCGTCAGAGCTTTGAGAGTGGGATTATTCGCGCTGCTCACCAAATCAATCGCGGACAATATCCCACTTTGGAAGCAATTTCTGATGCTCCTGTATCGGATTGTCTGTGGCATAATGGCGGATTTGAGCCGGAACACGGGGTACAGACAATTTGTGAACTGATTCGAGATTTTGTGCCCAGTTTGGGGTTCAATCCGGTTACAGATGTGCAGGTATTGTGTCCGATGACCAGAGGGATAGTGGGAACGCGCAATTTGAATCAGGTGTTGCAAGAATTACTCAATCCTCCTACTCCTGAAAAAGCGCAAATTAATCGCGGTGGGGATATTTTAAGGGTAGGAGATCGGGTGATTCAACTCAAGAACGATTACGAGCGGGAGGTATTTAATGGGGATCTGGGTGTAGTTAATGCGATCGATTCGACCGAACATGAGGTAATGATTCAGTTTGAGGGGAGAGAAGTTATCTATGACTATGCTGACTTGAATGAGCTAGGATTGGCTTGGTCGATTAGCATCCACAAATCCCAAGGTTCGGAGTATCCGGTGGTAATTTTGCCGTTGTATATGCAGCATTATTTGTTGTTGTCGCGGAATTTAGTGTATACCGGATTAACTAGGGCGAAGAAATTAGCGATCGTGGTGGGTTCTAATAAGGCGATCGGGTTAGCTGTCAGGCAAAACCAAGTTGGCAAAAGGTACACTCGTTTACCAGCCAGATTAGGTCTTCCAGTTCTGGCGTTCGACTAGATCGTATCGGCTCTCCCTTTACCCCTTCCCCCTTCTCCCTTCCCCCTATCAAATGAGTGAGTATCAATATTACGAATTTCAGGCGATCGACCGTCCGTTAACACCAAAGGAACGGGCGGAGATTAAAGAACTCTCCAGTCGGGTTAAACTCACGTCAACTCAGGCGATTTTTCTCTATAACTATGGGGACTTTCGCAACAAGCCAGAAGAGGTATTAGCTAAATACTTCGACATGATGTTTTACGTCGCCAACTGGGGCACCTGGCGGCTGATATTTCGATTTCCAAAAGCGATCGTCGATCCAAGATTGTTTCAAACTTACGCTCTACGCAATGCCATAACGATTACCGAAACTTCTAAATACATTGTCCTAGATATTGAAATTAATCAGGAAGAGGGAGTATCTGGATGGGTGGAAGGGGAAGGTTGGTTATCCCAATTGCTGCCGTTGCGGGAAGATCTGTTGGGTGGAGATTTACGTTTGTTGTATCTGGTTTGGCTGAAAATGGCTCCTGAACTGGTGGAATACGTGCTGGATGAAGATCCGATCGAGCCGCAAATTCCTGCTAATCTAAGTAAACTTTCACAGCCATTGAAGACATTTGTCGAACTGGTAGAACTCGATCCTGAGTTAGTTGCGGCTGCGGCGCAGGCAAGTCCAGAGCAACAAGCTACTTCAGAAGCACCACTGGAAGATTTGCTATCTAAGCTTTCAGAAGCCGAACGACAAAAATTCTTACTCAAACTCGTTCGGCGCGAACCGCATGTCGATTTGCAATTAATTAATCGATTGAAGGAATTGGCTGGCAAGGGTAAATCTACTCCTCAATTTACTGCGGGACATCGACTATTATCCGAACTCCAATCGCTCGCTGATACTGTGAAATCGGCGCAGGAGGATCGAGAACGGGAGCGGGCAAGAAAACAGCGAGTTAAAGAATTAGAGGCACTAGCATCAAGAGAAGCTCAAACTTGGAAGAAGGTGGTGGATTTAATTGAATTAAAGCAAGCCAAGCCTTACGATGAAGCTACGGCTTTACTCAAAGATTTGTGCGATTTGGCAGTACATCAGGGACGTTTAGCTGAATTTAGCGAACGCTTCGATAAGATTAAGTCGGATTATAGTAATCGCTCGGCGTTAATGACCCGATTTAGATCGATAAAATAGTTAAAATATGGCGTTAACTTTAGAATATCCCAACAATTGGACAGAAATTGCCACCACAGTTAAGCAAGCAGCAGGTTATCGCTGTAACCGCTGCGGCTTGAAGTGTTTGCCACCCAACAATAGTTACCGTCACCTAGAGTTATCCCTCAGACGCAAACTCTCAGCTCTGCTTGGTGAAACGCACAACTGGGCGGGAGACCCGTCCAGTGCTGAGGAAACCTCAGCGCAACCCATCATCCATCAGGAATCTACTTTACGCTCAAAGATAAGGTGGGTAAAGCGGCTCTCCCCGCAGTGGTATGGAAGACTCAAATTCCTGAGTTAGAAACCAAACCTCAAGTTGGGATGGAAATACTCGTTTTTGGGAAGATTGCGGTTTATGCCCCTCATGGTAAGTATCAATTCCAAGCGCAGCAAGTTTTACCATTAGGGGAGAGCTTACAAGCCCTGAAACTGCAACGGCTCAAACAGCGGCTATTATCGGAAGGGCTGTTCGACTTAGAGCGAAAACAAGCGTTACCAACTCACCCCCAAACGATCGCGGTAGTTACGTCATCGACTGCGGCAGCTTGGGGGGATATTCAGAAGACGCTATTATCTCGCTATCCTGGGGTGTTAGTATTGCTCTCGCCAGCCACGGTTCAGGGCGAAACAGCACCTAATTCGATCGAACGGGCGATCGAGCGGGTAATTATCGACGGTCGAGCGGAGGTGTTAATTCTAGCGAGAGGTGGGGGCGCGACTGAGGATTTAAGCTGCTTCAATAGTGAAATTTTAGTTAGAGCCATTGCCGAATGTCCGATTCCCATCGTTACCGGAATCGGACACGAGCGGGATGAGTCCCTGGCAGATTTAGCAGCAGATGTTCGAGCGACAACCCCAACAGCCGCAGCGACGATCGTCGTTCCCGATCTCGAAGATTTAGTGGACGAACATTTAGATCGGATCGATCTCCTTCGCGCTACCATGCAGAGTGTATTAGTCGATCGACAACACCAGTTAAGTCAATTACGAGTCAGATGCGAACGAATCAAGCCCGATCGACAATTGGAACTGGAAGCAGATCGCCTCAGCTGTCTTCAGCAGCGGCTCAGGCGTGCAATCTCTGGACGACTGCAATATCTGCCCAGAAAGAACAGTTACACCTACGAGAAAGGTGTCAAGCCCTCGATCCGCGCTTGGTATTGCAGCGGGGCTACGCACTGGTACGGCAAAATAATGGAGAGATCGTTCGCGAAGCCGAAGGGTTAGTTATTGGAACAGAGTTATCGGTTCAGTTTGGTAAAGGTCAGGCAAAATTAAGGGTGGTTGAAATCGATGGTGGCAAAAAAGCAGAAGTGGAACTATGAGCAAGCGGTGGAGCGAGTGGAGGAGATATTAGCGGCGATCGAGGGAGGGGGGCTAGAATTGAGCGAGGTATTCAGTCAGTTCGCAGTAGCGGTGGAATCATTGCAACAGTGTGAGAATTTTTTATCCGAGCAGCGAGAACAGGTGGAGTTATTACTGGAGAATTTGGGCGATCTGGATTAGTTAAATTCTTCAGCTAAAGTTCTATAGCTTGAAGTTATTGAGCCAACAGGTCGTCGATTTGAGCTAACAGTTTATCGATTTTCTTCCACTTCTGTGGATCTTGCCACACCTTGATACTTGTTGCTTTTTTGAGGGTGGACTGAATCCGCTGCTTGGGTTCGAGATTAATGGGTGGTGGAGAAATTTGAGTACTTTTAATCTGTTCTTTAAGCTGGGTCAGACTCCAGTGTTGCTCAATCGCCATTTCCAGCATTTCTGCTCGCCGATCGAGGTCATCGATCTTAGCAATTGCTTGTCCTTTCGTATATTCAAGCTCTCCCTTGAGAATTGAGTCTAGCACCAGATCGGGCAGATTGAGCAATGGCAATCGATTATTCACAAACGACCGCCAGTTCATGCCTTTGGCATTATCGGCTATGACTTGAGCGACGATGATTTGGCGACCTTCAAAGTTACCCATAACGTTATGGGTAACTTTTTTACCTTTAGCTAAATTGTCGAGAGCATAAAGAATAGACTTAACTTCGTCGTTTGTGCCAACCTCCAACTCGATCGCCAATAGATTCAGAATTGCTTGAGTTTCTTCGATCGG
>NZ_JBGSQZ010000160.1:0-16056 GCF_041737865.1 Chamaesiphon sp. | reverse complement strand
AAAATCCCCTCTTGGGAGCGGAAAGTGCGGTCTTGGGGCGCGAGCTTTTGGGGGGAAGCTTCCCCCCAAAACGTCGCTTGTTTCCCCAAGTGGAGCACCTTTACAAGACAGGGGTGCCCGTAGGGTGGGGTGGGTAGATCTTCGCCGAAGTCAGAACAATAGCGCAGAAAGTTTTCACCAAGTATCAATAACTAGTTGAGCAATTTACGATCGATTTTCATGATAGTGAACCTAACTGATGACGGCTGGGAAATTATTTATCATCGCGCTCATGCGTTACTAGCTGCCCAAATCGCGGGGTATTGGCACACACCTGATGATACAGCTCAGTTGGTCGATACGATCGCCGCGATCGCCCATCATGATGATTTAGAGCGCGAATGGCAAGGCGACCACCTCACCAAAGCAGGTGCCCCACTGGACTTTACACTTGGGGGTGAGGATTTTTCGGTAGCTCCTCTCTACGAGCACATTGAAAATGCACTGTATCGGGGGCGGTGGGTAGCTTTACTAGTGTCGATGCACATGAGTTTTTTGAGTGAAGGTAAGCGGGGCGAGATGCCCGAACTCGATGAGTTTTTGGGCAAGCAAATCGAGCTACGCCAAACCTGGCGCGAAAGTCTGGGGATTAGTGAGGCTGATGCCCAAAAAATTTATGCCAAGATGCAGTGCTGCGACAGGTTATCGCTGATCTTGTGTCAACAGCAGATTCCTGATGGCGAACGCTGGCTCGAAATTGCCAAAGGGCCGACAGGCGAACAGCATGACATCATCCAACGTGGTGATAAAACTCTGACTGTCAAGCCTTGGCCATTTAAGGATGAAAAATTTACCGTCCGCGTCGATGCCTCGCATTTGACACAGATGAAGTTCGAGAGCGATGAAGAATTAGTTGAATCCCTCAAACATGCGCCAATAAGCTCGATCGAATGGACTTTTGTTGCCTAAACATCTCTAAGTAATTCGGATCTTGGTTAAATCATGAATAACACGTTTTTGGATGCAATTTTTAGAGACGATAAAGGCAATTTTGTCATTATTCAACCACCAAATTTACCGATTATTATTTGGTTTACAGCGAGTATCCTCAAGTTGGTTTTTTCAAAAGGTAATCTCTACACCGGATTAGATTTTGTAGCTGTTGGAGCTTTGACAATCTGGTCTTTCCTAGAAATATTCCAAGGAGTTAACTACTTTCGGAAAGGATTAGGTGTAGTCGTACTTATCGGCTTGATTGCTTCGAGGATTTAGCGATTTATATGGCTATATAATCGCTCGTAGGTAATGCCCGCTTTACTATCAATCATCAATTATTTAATTTATTTAGTTTATAACCATGAATAATCTATTCGATCGATTGTTTCGAGATAACACTGGTGAGATTATCGTCGCTCAAGCTCCTAATATACCGATTTTGGTTTGGATTGGAGCTACTTTACTCAAGTTAGTCTTTAAAACAGGTCAAGCTAAAATTGCTTTAGATGTATTAGCTTTTGGTTCGCTCCTCTACTGGTCATTTCTCGAAATCACCCAAGGTGCTACTTACTTTCGTCGAGATCTAGGTGTAATTGTCTTAATCGCTTTAATGGTATCTGTCATCGAGCGATTTGGTAAGGTTCCTACTGTTACTGCTAGTTCAAATCGAGCGACTTCATAGCGTTGTAAAATCTTTAAGTAAAATCGTAGTGGCTCGACACGACTAAATATGTGGGTAAAGCGATCGCCAAACAGATTACTAATTGTATTTTCCAGAGTTCTGAATGCCCACAGTTTTAGTCGTGTCGTCCCACTACTTTTATTGGCTACCGTTATTTTCGATAACTTGCTACTTTGTATGTCGATCGAGCATGACAACATACTCTGGATCTGACTTGGCTAATTGCCACATTTCATAGAATATTTTGGCGGATTCAGCCTTAATTGGATCTTCCTGATTTGGGAGGATAACTTTAGAATCCTTAGCATATTTACGCCCCGATTTATGATTGGCATACCGACGCGATCGAGTGTAGCCCATCTGCAAAAACTTCCGCGCCATATCCATCCCCACAAAATCACCCTGCTCCTTATATTCAAGGAACAGGGCATAAATCTCGCGTGCAGATTGACGAGCAATATCTGGCGTTCTAAATTTCCAATGGGGTAAGATTTCGCTTTTATAGGGTTCTACAAGTAATACGCCTTGTTCGCCCTTACCAACGCGATAGAGTTCGGGCTGCTGACGAAAATCGATCGTTTTAAAGTCGAGTGTATAGTCGAATTTGTTCATTGTTGGAGTTGCTGCACAGATCTACCCACCCCACCCTACGGGGAGGGGATTTTCCACCCCACCCTACGGGCACCTCTCCGAGGAGGGGATTTTATTAGGGTTCGTAGCGGCTACTATCGCCGATTACTGCAACTTTGTGGCGATAAATCAGTTCGGCTCCGAACCAACCGCCGATGGCTAGGAGTGACGCGACGATCGTGGAAATAATCAAGCCCCACGGTAAAATCGCCCCCTCCACATTATTCCAGCGCAACGCCCAGTTAATTAATGTCAGCACCATTGCGGTAATATTGCCAGTCATGTGAATCCAGCCTGCGCTGCGCTTGCGGACGCGATCGATCCTCAAAAAGTCCGACATCCCCACCGCAGCGGCAACCAGCCCCGAAATAAAGCCCGCGCCAATCAGCCAGATCGCCGCCCGCGCCCAAAACGGATCGTGGGTGAGCCAATACCCCAGATCTGCCCCAGCAGCAGCGGAGAGGAAGGCGATCGGAAATGTGACGAGCAGGGGATGGAGCGGATGTCCGGCGATCGCGACTGTACTCTGGACGCCGCTATCATGGTACTCGCGATCGTTGCTTTCGATGAATGGGGGAACACTGGGATATTCGGTCATGGTTTGTACTCCTAAAGGTTAATTATTAAAATTTAGATGGAAGGTAATTGAGCGATTTGAGTTTTGGCATGAATTACTAATCTGCCTTGTTGAGCTTCTAATCGATCCAATTGGAGTGTTATACCTGGAAAATCGAAATTTCGCAGATCTAATAAAGCTGAGAGTTGCTCAAAAATTACCATAATCAGTTTTAGAGTTAGACCTTGACCTTCAGCGGCTAAAATCTCTAAAGATATCCTATTTCCATTTTCATGGATTTGGGGAATCGCAGTTGCTGAAAAACTTTTCACTTCATTTTGCTCTCTCATCAAAAAAGTTGCAGCGATGACAAATTTGTTCTGACCTGGGAGATCTAATGTGGCTTGTTGCACGTCGATCGTGACTGGATGCCCATCCATATCCATCTTCAAACCACGTAACTTTGTTTGAACATAGTCACAACAAAAAGCATGATTGATATCGGCTTCAGTCAATACGATTCGGGCTTCGGCATCGGTAGGATGAGTGAGTTCGATGTTGCCAAAAACAGCACTGAGGGGATTAATTGATACCTCATCGGTGCTGATGGTAATGGTTTCTACCCGTAAATCTTGCTTGACTACCAATCCCTTACCAGAGATTTCGACAGAATCTACTTTTCCTTGGATAAAATTACCAGGATTGGTACGAATATCAACATCGATCTGTTCGGAGTGGTCTAACTGAGTAGCAATACCAATCTCTACGACTTTACTCAATGCCTGATTACCTAGATCTGGTGGATTTTGTGCCATGTTTTGTTTATGGTAGAGGTTAATTTGTCAAATGTAGAAATCAACAAACTTTTTGACATGTAACTTTAGTAATAGCAAAACTAGATCGGAATTCAATCTACCAAAAGATAGACAGGTAATCTCCCTCTTGAGAGAGAAGACACTCAGCATTTGCATTGTTAGGATACCAAAATAGCAAAGTCTAACTAACTGCAAATGAAACTCAAACCGATCGAACAACAAGTTGTTGCCATCGTTGGAGCCTCCAGTGGAATTGGGCGAGAAACCGCGCTCCAGTTTGCCAAGCGCAACGCCAAAGTAGTAGTTTCTGCCCGTACTGAGTCAGGGTTGGCATCATTAGTTGAGGAAATCACCGCACTGGGGGGAGAGGCGATCGCGATTCCTGCCGATGTAGCGGAATTTGAACAGGTAAAGAGCATTGTTGATAAAACTGTCGATCGTTACGGACGGTTGGACACTTGGGTACATGCGGCAGCAACTGCGATTATTGCTCCCTTCGAGCAAGTCACGCCGGAAGAGTTCAAGCGGGTAATCGACGTGAATTTGATGGGATCGGTTTATGGCGCGATGGTGGCGATGCCTCACCTCAGACAGACGGGACGCGGCGCATTTATCGCTGTTTCTTCTGTGGAAGCACGTCGCTCGATGCCATTGCAATCGGCTTACTCAGCCTCAAAACATGGGATGGAAGGCTTTCTTGATTCACTGCGATCGGAACTAAAGCAAGAAGGGTTTCCAATTAGTATTACCAATATCTTGCCCTCGGTAATCAATACCCCGTTTTATAATAAAGCGCGGACAAAACTGGGCGTGATGCCAACCGGAATCCCACCTTACTATCAGCCCAGTCTAGTCGCTGAAGCCATCTTACATGCTGCCGAAAATCCCACCCGCGACATGATTGTAGGTGATGTGGGACGGGTAATTGACTTGTTACAAAAGATCGTACCAGATTTGACTGATACCCTTGTGGGTGCCATCGCCGTTCCAGGACAACGCACCGAGCGGATCAAAGCCACAGACGATCCCAATAATCTTTTTGAACCGATCGAAGGATACAACACGACGACGGGAGATTTTACGGATAAGACTATCCCTAGTTTCTTGGATTGGTTCGACTTCCATCCGGCAGTTAAATGGGGCACTGCTGCTGGTTTGGGCGCATTAGCTCTGATCGCTGCCAATATTCTGAAGGAATAGTCGATTGAAGAAATTTTGGATTTTGGATTTTGGATTGAATTCAAAATCGAAGTGACAGTTTCAATGATTAATTAATTAGGAGGTAATTGAGATGGAAATAAAATCGACGAGTAGTAATAAATCGCCTGAAAATGTTGGAGATACCGAACGGTGGGGATCTTTGATTACAGGAGGCGCACTGGTATTGACGGGATTGAGTCAACGTTCTTTGCGAGGTGCACTGATGGCGATCGCGGGTGGCACTTTAGCCTACCACGGTGCCGCAGGACAAAAAAGTTTGGCTGAGGCAGTCACTGAAGCAACAGGACTGGACAAGCCGATTCGGGTCGAAAAAACTGTGACGATCCAAAACAAGTCACCTGAAGAGTTATATACCTTCTGGCACGATTTTGGCAACTTGCCCACCTTCATGAAGCATCTGAAATCGGTGACTGTCATCAGTGATACCCGATCGCATTGGGTCGCCAACGCACCGCTGGGTGCTAGCGTCGAGTGGGATGCCGACATCATTACCGATCGACCAAATCAATTAATTACTTGGGCATCTGTAGAAGGTGCAGATGTATCGAATTCTGGCTTTGTCCGGTTCCAATCCGCACCCCCAGGACGCGGGACAGAAGTAAAGGTAGTCATGGAGTACAGCCCCCCTGGTGGCGGTCTGACTGCGGCGATCGCTAAGGTATTTGGCGAAAATCCCGAACAGCAAATCGGCGAAGATTTACGCCGCTTCAAAATGCTGATGGAAGCAGGCGAATTCGCCACTATTGAAGGTCAATCTTCTGGACGACGGAGTTAGGAGTTGAGTTGCTGCGGAGATCTTTACCCCACAATCGCTTACTAACCACGGAATCTTCATCTTCTGGACGACAGAGTTAGGATTTGAGTTGCTGCGGAGATCTACCCACCCCACCCTACGGGCACCCCCGTCTTGACGTTTTTTTATTCGGGGGGAACCCCCGAATAAAAACGTCGCTCCGAGGAGGGGATTTTCCACCCCCTTTATGAGGCGGGTTTGGGGGGGTAACACTACGATCGCTAATTACTCCACCATCCACCATCCACTATTCACTATCCACCATCCACCATTCACCATTTACCATCATGAGAGCAGTATGCTGGCAAGGAACCAATAAAGTCGAGGTCGAAACAGTACCAGATCCAAAGATTATCAATCCGCGTGATGCGATCGTCAAAATTACTAGCACAGCGATTTGTGGCTCAGATCTGCACTTATATAACGGCTTGAATCCCACAATGCAAAAGGGGGATATCATCGGGCATGAATTTATGGGCGAGGTCGTAGAATTAGGTCGCAAAGTTACCAACGTCAAAATTGGCGATCGAGTCGTCGTCCCATTTACGATCGCGTGTGGCTCATGTTTTTTCTGCAATCGGCAGTTAACGTCACAGTGTGATAACTCTAATCCTAGTCCCTGGGGAGTCGAACAACTGATGGGGTATTCGCCATCGGGTTTATTTGGCTACTCTCATCTGACTGGCGGCTATGCTGGCGGACAAGCAGAATATGCTCGCGTTCCCTTCGCTGACGTGGGTTTGTTCAAGATCCCCGACGGACTGACTGACGAACAGGTGCTATTTCTGACTGATATCTTCCCCACTGGCTATATGGCAGCCGAAAACTGCGATCTTCAGCCAGGGGATACCGTAGCGATTTGGGGTTGTGGCCCCGTCGGACAATTTGCGATTCGGAGTGCCTTGATGCTGGGCGCAGAGCGGGTAATTGCGATCGATCGCGTCCCAGAACGACTCCAAATGGCGAAGCTCAGTGGGGCTGAAATCCTCAATTATGAAGAAATTGAGGTCGGGGAAGCTTTGAAAGAAATGACGGGCGGACGGGGGCCAGATGCGGTGATGGATGCAGTCGGGATGGAAGCCCACGGCATGGGGCTGGAAGGTTTTTATGATAAGGCGATGCAAGCCGTCAAGCTCGAAACCGATCGTCCTAATGTCCTCCGCCAAGCAATTGTAGCTTGTCGCAAAGGCGGTACAGTCTCGGTTCCAGGTGTTTACACTGGGTTGGTAGACAAAATCCCGATGGGTGCGTTTATGAACAAGGGTTTAACTATGAAAACCGGACAAACCGACATTCATAAGTATCTGCCCAAATTACTCGCTCATATCCAAAATGGCGACATCGATCCCTCATTTGTGATTACTCACACGATGCCCCTAGAGCAAGCACCCCACGGCTACGAAATCTTCAAACACAAGAAAGATAGCTGTATCAAGATCGTACTTAAACCAGGTTTATTAGACAGCCCATTCACAACACTTGAGCCATTCCCTACTTCTCTATGAACTACCTCGTTGCCGTTTTACCCGATCGCTCTCAAGCAGAAGCCGCCTATTCTGCTTTACAAAAAGAAGGCTTGCCATCCGATGGTATTAATATTTTAGGTAATGGTTATCAAAGTGCTGATGACTATGGATTAATCGATCCAAATGTCGCAGCTAGTCAAGAAATTAACCGCGAATTGTACTGGTTACTCGGCTTTGGCTTTGTCGCTGGTTTTGCCTTTAATTGGTTGACGGCGATCGATATCTTCCCTGGGATCGTACCAATTGGAAATCATATTATCGGAGGTATTTTCGGAGCTGCTGCTGGTGGCTTAGGTGCTTATTTTTCTGGCAGGACAATCGGTTTGACGATCGGGAGTGGTGACGCATTACCCTATCGCAATCGACTCAATGCAGGTAAATATCTAGTCATTGTCAAAGGTACAGGCGAACTTGTAGATCGTGCCACACGAATCCTTCGCCAATTTGAGCCGGAAAATATTCAAGGATATACCGAACCAATCGGCACTTAAACAGTTGACAGTTGACAGTTGTGTGGGCGGGGCACCCGCCCAGTGGTTTCTGGGGATATGGAAACGCACCAAGCAGACACCATCCTAAAAACAATCCACCTAAAATGTGGGTGATTTAAACCCCGAAGCCATAGCTTCTGTTCTTTGTTAATTATGTCTGACATTTCGCTCGAATCGCTGTGCTGACTAATTTACTTCAGAAGTTTTACCTATCTCTTTGACTTATTCAATCTACACCTTTTGGTAGAGATACTTTTGCCATAGATCTAGTTAATGTTAATGATGATTAGACAAAAAATAACTTGTAAAAGTATTTAATTTAGCAAAGAGGAACAAAAAAATGTTAAACAAGCTCGCCCAGACAGTGATTCAAATCGGTAACTGGTTTAAGCAGTTACAAGTACGGCAATTTTTATCGGTCATCGCGATCGGTTTGATCTTATTGAATGTTACTCCTGCACCCGATCGTGCCAGCAAAGCAACGATCGATAAACTCGATCGGCTAGTACATCAAGAAAATCCCGATCGACCCAAAACTACGGCGGAATGGCAACAGCAAGCGCGGGAAGTCAAAGGTAAGCCTGAAGAGAGAATCGAACGTATCGGCGAACAATCCGCCGATGCCGTTAAAGAGTTCGGTCAAATGTATCCAGATGTCGCCAAACGCAGCGCGAACGAGCTAGAAAAAAGTGTTGAGAACAATTAATTTTTTCGGCGCGTAAGTACCGACCGATGCCGCCGATTAAATTCGGATATTTTTAACCCCTACGTAAAGATAAAACCCATTTGAGGTCTTCTGTCTTGTCGGTTTTTGATTCGGCGTCGTTTTATTCGGGGGTTACCCCCGAATAAAACGACAAAACGAGAGAACCTCCGAATCAAACCGCCGTAGCGGGGAGGGCGGTTTCGTTCGATCTCGATTGGTACAATCGATAGTTGCTAGCATCAAGCCGCCCCTACACATCCACAATGTCGATCCATATGGATCGCCTGTATGGGCGGGTTTATGCTAAAAAATTCCGCTCACTACTACAAAATCAGAACAAACCCGCCCTCCCCACCAAGATCTGTTGCTTGATTCCTACTCCAAAAATCCCAAATGGGTTCTATAAAACCCCGCAACTAACCACTTTAGTCAAGATAGATAATTATGACTACTTATGCCGTGCCCGATGGCACAACGCGACCGCTGGCAGTTGTCACAGGTGCCTCTAGCGGCATCGGTTACGAACTAGCCAAACAATTTGCCAAAAATGGCTTCGACCTCCTCATCACATCGACCGGAGAGCAGATCGATACCGTAGCTGAAGCCTTCGAGCAGCTCGGAGCTAAAGTCAAAACCGTCCAAGCCGATCTCGCTACTTACGACGGCGTGGAAAGCCTCTACCAGCAGATTCAAGCTACTGGTAAACCCGTTGACGCGATCGCGATTAATGCTGGAGTCGGTGTTGGCGGCGCATTCATCGAAACCGATCTCCAAGCCGAACTCAACGTTATCGAACTGAATATCGCCTCATCCGTCCACTTGGCAAAGCGCATCGTCCCCGATATGGTAGCGCGTCACCAGGGACGGATTTTATTTACATCCTCGATCGCGTCCCAAATGCCAGGGCCATTTCAAGCAGTATACGCCGCCTCCAAATCATTCGTTCATTCCTTCTCCCAAGCCCTTCGCAACGAATTAAAAGATAGCGGTGTCACCGTCACAGCCCTAATGCCAGGAGCCACCGACACCAACTTCTTCGATCGTGCAGGGCTAGAAGATACCAAAGTCGGCCAGCAAGAAAACAAGGATAACCCCGCGCAAGTCGCCAGAATGGGCTTTGAAGCCCTCATGGATGGCAAAGATAGCGTCCTCGCGGAATCCCTCCTAACCAAAGTTGCTGGTACCGTCAGCAAAATCCTCCCCGATCCTCTCAAAGCCGAAATGCACCGACAGATGAGCGAACCTGGTTCGGCAGATAAATAAAGCCAATTTTACCCCAACAGTACTCGAAGTTTGGGCGTTGCTGGAATATCGAGATGACTACACTCACGCGCTCTAGGCTTGAGGATTTAGGACTTAGGCTTTAGGCTTTAAGTCGATTGCCGCTAAAAAACATACTTTCTATGAGTAGGGGAGGGTACCGTGCCCAACCCACTCAACTAGACACCAGCCAAACCCTAGCCCCCTTAGCCATCAGGTCAGTACAACCCCTACGCACCGCTCATTACAGACAACCAACATACGCAGGGGAGTTTGAGAGGGCGGCGATTTGTGCAGGCCTTTGTTCCCCGTCCGCCTACCGTTAATTGAGCACAAGAGATCCCAAACCATCACCAGGAAAAGATTATGCCAGTAGACTCCCAAATGCAAGCCGTCCTCGACCAACTCACCAAATTTGGCGCACCACCGATCGAAAACTCCTCGCCAGAAATCGCCCGCAGCCTCCCCACATTCAAAAACGCCGTCGAAGAAATGGTCGCCGAAAACGCCGCCATGCGATCGATCGCCCTCCTCAAACCCAACCCCGAACCCGTCGGTCAAATCAGTCACATCCTCATCCCAGGTGCTGCGGGAGACATCGTAGCGCGAGTCTTTACCCCCAAAGGACACGGCCCATTTCCAGTTCTCGTTTACTTTCATGGCGGCGGCTGGGTAATTGCCAACCTCGATGTCTACGAATCTTCCTGTCGGGCGTTGTGCAATGCGGCTGAGTGCGTCGTTGTCTCAGTAGCTTATCGCCAAGCACCAGAACACAAATATCCAGCAGCAGTTGATGATGCCTACATGGCACTGCAATCAGTGATGACAAATGCCGGAAACATCAACGGCGATCCTACACGGATTGCCGTCGGCGGCGAGAGCGCGGGCGCAAATCTAGCAACCGTCGCTTGCTTGAAAGCACGAGCAGAAGGGGGACAAATGCCGATCGCTCAATTACTGATTTATCCAGTCACCGACAGCGCGATGAATACCCCCTCCTATCAGGAGAATGCCAATGCCAAACCCTTGAACGCCGCCATGATGCCCTGGTTTTGGCACCACTACCTAGAACATGAGTCCCAAGGACGCGAACCCTATGCTTCACCAATGCAAGCCACAGATCTGAGTGGCTTACCGCCTGCTACGGTACTTACTGCCGAATTCGATCCACTGCGGGATGAAGGCGAAGCCTATGCGCGACGCTTACTTGACGCTGGTGTGCCTGTATTTGCCAAACGCTATGACGGAGTAACTCACGAATTCTTTGGTTTAGCAGGTGCTGTACCTAAAGCAAAACAAGCAGTTGAAGACGCGGCGAAGGCTCTCAAAGAAGCATTTGCGCTGCAAGGGGAAGTGATTGGTTCGCGCCCAACAACACCCGTTGCTAGTTAATGCCATAATTTATCGATTCTTCCAGCTCGGTATGGCGATGAACTAGAACCTGGATGCTAGGATCTTAGCGATCGTCAAAGTAAATCTTTGACGATCGCTGACTACTTGTTCCCACAACGCCACAGATTGCTACTTTCCACTATCACAATCCACTAATTAAACCATGTCCCATCAACTTCAAGCAGTAATTTTTGGTGCGATCGGTACGATTGCCGAAACATCTGACATCCAGCGTCAAGCATTTAATGCAGCATTTGCCGCAGCCGGACTGGACTGGCACTGGAACGCTCAACTCTATCGCGATTTACTCAAAATTAATGGCGGTCAACAACGACTCCGAGCCTTTCGCGATGCCGCTGTCGATCGCATGGGCGTCACCGACACACAAATTGCGACATTACACCAAGCCAAGACTGAGCTGTATGCTGCCATGCTCGATCGATACCCATTGCGTCCGCGTCCTGGCGTTGTCGAAACGATCGAGATGTGCAGGAGCAACAACATCCAAGTAGCACTTTGTACATCCACAGCGATGGCGAATATCGAGGGCTTGAAGGCTGCCCTAGCAGAGTTGTTGCCATTTGACAAATTTGCGGCGATCGTCTCGATCGAATCGCTAGAGCGCACCAAACCCGCACCAGATGCCTATATCCACTGTCTCAACCAACTCGGATTATCAGCCGATCGAGTCATTGCCATCGAAGATACTCCAGTTAGCATCGCCGCAGCCAAAACCGCTGGGATCTTCACCATTGCCACACCTGGAGCCACGACCTCAGACCAAGACTTTTCCGTCGCCGATCTAGTCGTACCCGACTTGACTGGGATGACACTCGATCGATTAGCGGCATTGCTACGACAACCAGCCTCCATTTCGGGCTAAATTCCCACACCCTCACATCAAGTATCGGCATCAACTAATCTAATATTAGAGACTTAATTTCATGGCAAATTCTTACCAAGTCAGACTATATAACAAAGCACAAGGCATCGACCAAACTATTCAAGTTCCAGCCGATAGCTACATTTTAGAAACTGCCGAAGAGCAAGGAATGGAATTGCCATACTCCTGTCGGCAAGGTGTGTGTTCGACTTGTACCGTCAAGACGATTCTCCAGGGGAGAGGCTACGCCAACGAAGGCACAGTAGATCAGTCCGAAGGCACTTATTTGAGTGAGGAACAAATAGCTCAAGGGTATGTATTAATTTGCATTTCCCACCCGCAATCGAATTGCGTGTTTGAGACTCACAAAGAGGAAGAAGTACTCAATTAACCTGAAGTCTACCCAGCAACTTGGATTTTTTCATCCAAGTTGCTACCCACCAATCCAAAATCACCGCTTTGCGGACTTTATTTAAGGAATAAACATCATGGAAAATACAACCGATCTCCTTAGCAAAGCTGCTCAGGACGAGCAGAGCAAACGCGTTGACGTACAAAATGAGGATCGCTCCCTCCAAAAATTACGCGATCTAATCAAAGATATCAACTTCTGTATGTTGACAACGCTCGATGACGATGGCTGTCTGCGGAGCCGTCCGATGTCTGCCAACGGTGAAGTGGAAGCAAACGGCGACCTGTGGTTTTTTATCTACGCTAGTTCGCATAAAGTGACTGAAGTGAATCAAAATCATCAGGTCAACGTGAGTTTTTCGGCACCTGACAAGCAGTGCTATGTCTCCGTGTCTGGAACCGCCGAACTAATCAGAGATCCCGCCAAAATTCGGGAACTTTGGCAGCCAGAACTCAAAGCCTGGTTTCCTAAAGAACTCGATGAACCAGATATTGCCCTGCTCAAAGTGAATGCAATCAAAGCAGAATATTGGGATGCCCCTGCCAGTTGGGTTGCCAAAACTGTTGGTTTTATCAAAGCAGTCACCACTGGCGAACAGGAAAATATGACCGAGAATGCTAAAATCGATTTGCGATAATAGCTGCAAACTCCGAGCGCGAAGCTTGCTACCAGATTGTGAATTGTCAGGTGTGCGATCTTGTCTGGCTACATCGGGGTACCAACAGTGCCAGACAAGATCGTAAAAAATTTACTGCTAGCTCTCACCTAAATTTTCCAGTAATAATTCTACCTGCTGGCGATGCGTTGCCAAAAAATGCTCGCACTGCTGCAAAGATGCCACCACTACCTCAAACTGACTGAATACTTCAGTCAACTCTAGTTCTCCACCTTCAATCTCCGCCAAGATTTCCTCAATCCGTGCGACCGTCACTTCATAGTTCCACTGCTGCTTTTTTGCCATGCTCGACTGCGATAATCCTCACTTTTGCTCGACCTCGACCCAACTCGATTGACAACTCCTCTCCCACAACTAAGCTAGCACTATCGCGAACGATCGCGCCCTGTTGCCGCACGAGTGAGTAACCTCGCTGCAATACCAAGCGCGGATCGAGAGCTTGAGATCGCTGGGCTAGTCGTAACTGTTGCTGTCGAGCGGCTGCCAATCGTGCGCTCATCGCCACTCTAAGTCGCTGCTGAAGTAGGTCGAGGCGATCGAATTCGAGATCTAATGTTCGATCGGGTTTGATGCGTTCGCACCGCATTCTCAATTGACTTAACTGAGACTGGAGATCGATCGAGATCGTCTGCATTGTCGCGCGCAATCGATCGATCCGCGCCAGATGTTCGGCTACCACATCTTCGAGATCGGGAACAACAATTGCAGCGGCGGTAGTTGGGGTGGCTGTACTCACATCTGCGGCTAGATCTGCCAACGACTCATCCCGTTCGTGTCCGATCCCAGTTACTACCGGAATCGGGCATTCAGCAATCGCGCGTACCACCACCTCACTATTAAAACAACTCAAATCTTCCGTCGCACCCCCACCTCTAGCCAAAATCAACACCTCAGCGCGACCATCCCTAACTACCCGCTCGATTGCCCGCTCGATCGAATGAGGTGCCATTTCCCCCTGTACCGTTGCTGGAGCTAATAATACCAACACTCCCGCATAGCGAGAACGTAACATTCGCTGAATATCACCCCACGCCGCCGCCGTCGCCGATGTGACTACCGCGATTGTTTGTGGTTGAATGGGTAAAGTCCGTTTGCGCTGGGGATCGAACAGTCCTTCAACTGCTAACCGCTGTCTGAGCCGTTGCAATTTCAGGGCTTGCAAGCCTTCTCCCAGTCCGAGCACTTGCTGTACCTGAAATTGATATTTACCATGCGGTGCATACACAGAAATTTTCCCAAATGCGAGTACTTCCATCCCCACTTGAGGCTTTGTCTCCAATTCAGAAATTTGGCTCTTCCACACCACCGCAGGTAGAGCTGCTCTACCCACTTTGTCTTTGAGCGTAAAGTAAATGCCTGAGGGATGATGACTGGCACTAGAAACTTCACCACTGACCCATACCTGCCGCAGTTGAGGGGTTTGTAGTAGAGCTTGTTCGATATAACTAGTCAGACGATCGATCGAGATTGGATCTAATTCTAATTCTGGTTCGTCGCTTGGAAAAATATTCCTCATTGTCAAGTGTCAGTTATCGTCCATGAGACTTATTAAATCAGTCTAACTCAAATTGCTAGGGTAATCTTTGACCGATCGACTGAGGAATCCAGATCTTATTTTTGGTACTCTGGTGCGTAACGCATCGCAGCTCGGAGCCTAAAAATCTACCTTATAATAGAGATAATATTACGGTTGCTGGTTTGGACAGAAAGCAGCGCAAGATGGCACCATTGGCAACTATAAAATCTCTCATCGATTAAATTATGCACCTGCTTTGGTTTCGTCGGGATTTGCGATCGACCGATAATGAAATCGTCACGCTGGCATCTGTCAATAATACCCCAGTTTTACCATTCTTTATTATCGATCCTTGGTTCTATACATGGGCTAATATTGGTAAAGCTAGAGTGAGATTTTTGTTTGAGTCTTTAGAGGATTTAGATCGTAGCTTGCAAGATTTAGGTAGTCATTTAACATTATTTGAGGGTGATTCAACTCTCATTATCCAAGACTTAACCAGACAGTTAATCGGACAAGGCGATCGACCCAAACTATTCTTTAACCGCGATGTCCAGGTAGAATATAGGATTAGTCGAGATAAAACAATCGTCGATTTTTATCGAGAGTTAAATCTCGATTGTCATCTGGGATTAAATAACTTTCTCCAGTCGATCGAGCGGCGCGAAGCATGGTTTAATGAATACTATACTTATCAACGACAACCACAATATCAACCACCTCTAGCAATAAATATACCTAATCGAGAGATCGATCTACCACAACTAACTTTTGACGAACTAAAACGTAAATATCGAGAATTTTGGGATGTCGAAAAAGTATATTTCACTGGCGGTGAAACAAATGCACGAGATACATTAGATTCATTCCTCGCAACTAGATTTAATCCCACATTCCGCACTTCGGAAAAGTAGTATGAAAAAAGCCTAGTTTTACGTCGCGGCAATCGACGAGTTTCGATCGGTAGTATCGCTAAACTGTCGAGTCTTCGTGACTAATATGTGTCGTAAAAGTTGAAGTGCGGAATGTGGGTTTAATGGTTATCATTGGAAACTTTCTCGCCCGTGGTTATCACAACAAGGCGCGACATCACATCTATCGCCACATCTGACATTTGGGACGATTTCGACTCGGACTGTTTATCAGTCTACCAAAGCAAGAGTCGCCCAACTGGTAGGTCGAGAAAAAGCCGAATTTTGCTCAAAGCTTTTCGAAATCGCTTGCGGTGGCATGATAGTTTTACACAAAGGCTGTACTTCCATCCAGAAATAGCTCACGAGAATCGTTATCCTGAATTCGATGATTGGTATCAGCCCGACGAACTCAACCCAAACCAGCTTGAATTGTTCCAAGCTTGGCAAGAAGGAATGACAGGTTTTCCCCCTGAAGGGGTGACAAGCAACGATCGAATGCAAGCCTAGTAATGATCGAGAGGAATGTCAGGTGGGTGAAATCTGAAGCAAGAGCGTACAATTGTATTGAAACGAGGGGGTGAGATAATAAGAGTAAAAAAATGCTCTAA